>CAZMSI010000061.1:0-9420 GCA_964568895.1 uncultured Sideroxydans sp.
GCGGCTGGCGCCGTTCGGAGTCTGCGCTCCGTCCGGGGCTCCGATAGGTCGCGCCTTCGGCGCTTGTAAGGAACCACGATTACACTGACTGCGCCACTTGGGCGAACGGTTACGGATCGGGCGCGCATGAACATCCTCGGCATCGGTCAGGAACGGAATGACCGGCGCAACCATCGTGCCGCACGGCACACCCACCTCATTCAGCCGCTGTATCGTCTGCAGCCTGCGCCGTGAAGAAGCGGCACGTGGTTCCATGGTGCGCGCAATCTCCGCATCCAGCGTGGTGACCGAAACGAATACCCGCACCAGATTGTCCCGCGCCAGTTGTGCCAGCAGGTCGAGGTCGCGCTCGATCAGCGCGGACTTGGTGACAATGGACAGCGGGTGTTTGCACTCGGCCAGCACTTCGAGGATTTGCCGCGTGATCCGCCATTCGCGTTCGATCGGCTGGTAGGGATCGGTGTTGGAGCCTAGCGCGATCGGCGCACAACGGTAGGATGGTTTAGCCAGTTCCGCGCGCAGCAACTGCGCCGCATCAGGCTTGGCAAACAGCCTGGTTTCGAAGTCCAGTCCCGGCGACAGGTTGAAGTAGCCGTGCGAAGGCCGCGCATAGCAATAGATGCAGCCGTGCTCGCAGCCGCGATAGGCATTCAGTGACTGAGTAAACGGCAGGTCGGGCGAGGTTTGTCGTTGCAGGACACTTTTCGCTTTCTCGACCGTGACCATAGTGCGGAACGGTGGTAATTCCTCGTCTGCCGTGCCCCAGCCGTCGTCGAAATACTCGCGCGCCACATTCTCGAACCGCCCTTCGATCTGCAGCGTTGCACCACGGCCTTTTGCTACTTCATGCTTCACTTGTTAATACTCAAAGCTGTCTGGAGCGACAAGTTTAAAGCCAAAAGAGGCAAGAATTTATTTCTTGACTATATTTATCGGAAATACTAGGATGAAAACGTAGTTAATGATCCGCCACAGAGGCGGCAACAGTAATTACGAAAAGCTTCACTTGTCGCGTCAATCATGCACAGGAGATAGCTGCTATGAGCAAATATATTGAGGAACTACATGCTACAGAAGATGCCTCGAGCCTGAAGGACAGCATCCTGTTCTTTCTGGGACTCGTAACCATAGTCAGTATAGCCGGCATCGTATTCTGGGTGGCTGTTTAATTAATTAGCCGTTGATTTTCAGTGAAAGTGCCTGCCTCCGCAAGAAGGCAGGTGCCTGTTAGTCATCACTCCGCTTCCAGCCACTCGAACTTGACCTGTTCGTAATCATCACCCTCGGCCAGCAGCCCGGTGAGTTTGATGTTGCGGCTCTTCTCGCCCATCATCGCTTCGAATATCGCATCCGGCACGAAGCTGCCGGATTCCATCAGCATGGTCGCGTTGACGTAGGAATTATGCGCGTCCGGCAGCAGGATCACCGGCAGGTAGTCGTAATCGAACGAGCCGGAACTGGTTTCCCAATTGGAGACTTTTTCCGCACCCTTGCCCAGTACGCGCACCCATACCGACAACGGCTTCTTGGTGAGGATTTCGATGCCGGCATGCACCTTGTTCTGGCTGTCTGTTTTCAGCCGTCTGATCATGCCGACCCACCACTGACTGGCATTCCTGCCCTTGAGTCCGCACAACGCACCGATCTTGGCCCAGCTGCTTGCGGCCTGCGGCATCAGCGCGCCGAGGCCGGTGGTGCTGAGATCCTGCAGCATCCAGTTTTCCGCAACGTATTTTTCCTCGACCTCGGTCAGGCCGACGCCGCTGCGCTTTTTCAGCATGCTCGTTTCTTCGTCTGACAGGCCGACAACCTGGTCCAGTTCGATATGCACCACCAGTTTGCTGATGGCCTTGAAACCGTGCACCACCTCGATATCGGCACTGATATTGCGCCGCTCCTGCAGACGGTGCAGATATATATCGCCCCAGTATTGCTGCAGATGTTTGAGCACGGTGAGTTTGCCGTCAGGGGTGAATTCGTTGCCGAAGCGCCGCTCCTCGTTGAGTATACCGCGCTCGTTCTGATGGGCGATTTCCTCCAGCCGGGGGATGGCCCTGGACATGCCGAAAAAACGCATCCCCGGCGTCAGCTGCGGTTCTTTCCCGGCATGCGCCGGCGCCATCGGGTGGTCGAGGTCGATGAAATACGGGCAATTGTCGTCGGGAGTGTCGGTAAATCCGAAAAAACTGACCATGCGCGCGGCGATGCGGTAGCTCACTTCGACCTGCTCCGGCGCCAGTGTTTCCGGAGAGGATTGGTACAGGGCCAGCGCGCGCAGCAGTTCACGCCTGGGGCTGGTGTGGATGGCATGCCCCGGGTAAGCCGTAACCATGGTATCGGCAAAGCCGCTTTCTTCGGCAAAGCGGTAATGCTGGTACAGTCCATCCCAGATGTCATGTTCCAGGTCGAGGTAGCGCATCAACTCCAGCTTCATTTGCTCGGCCAGTGCGCGCAGCAGGCGCACGCAAACAATGGGCACGCGCTCCGTGATTTCCTCCGGCGGCGCCTTCTCGTCGCGGTATTCGGCCATGCACTGCGCATAAGTCGCGGCCACCTCCTTTGCGAAGGCATGGATGGCATGCCACAGGCGCATGCCACGAAAATCCCGAAGGTGAGGTTCAGCCAGGTACTGGCGCAGCAACTCCGCGCACAGCGGCTGCCCGGTTTCGTCGAGCAGCATGGTAATCGCGATGCGCGGCTCCAGCCGGAATCCGGGCGTCCCCCGGAACGAATTCAGCCAGGCCGTGACCTCGTCCAGCGCTTTCAACGGCTGGTCTTTCGGCAGTTCCTTGAGCAGTCGCCGTGCTTCCTCGGCGTCGAACATCGGGTGGTCGGGTTTACTTTCCAGCCAGGAGAACATTTTCAACACCCTTTCATTCTTCGATTTCGCATAATACGCCATCGCCGAACAGCAGCGCGCAACGTACCGGCTTCCCGGCATATACCGTCTGCATCGCGCTGCGGTATTCGGCCATCTGCGCGCGGTATTTTTCCGGATTGGTCGCCTCGCCTGTCTTGTAATCCAGCACCCACACCTCAGCGTCGAATTCCACCATGCGGTCGATGCGTTTCAGTTCGCCGCGGGCGTTGACGTAGGGCATCTCATTGCAGGCCCGGCGGAACTGCCGCGGATCGTAATAGCGCTGCAGTTCCGGCCGGGCGATCAGTTGCTGCGCCTGTTGCCACAACGATACCATTTCTTCGGCGGGAATACCCAGGCGCGACCTGAGTTCCGCCTCATCCATATGCATGCCGCCGTTGGCCAGATGCTGCAGCAATCCATGCAGCCAGATGCCGCGCTGTTGTTGTTCGCTGATGCGCGCCGCACGCTGGCCGGTGACAATAACAGGCGGCAGCGCAACGGCTGCCACCGGTTCCGCTTCATGCTGTTCCAGATCCGCCTGCAACAAGGGTGCCTGCAGCGGATTCGTCCGTTCGGTGGCCACCGCCGCGATACGGTCATACCAGGTTGGCGACTTGTTTTCCTTGCCATTGCCGTTACCGCTGACGACAAGCGCCTGCTGCGCGCGGGTCATCGCCACATACAGCAGGTTCATCTCCTCGCGCTGCTGCAGTGCGGCCTCCTGTTCGAACAGTGGAGCACGTTTTTTGCCGCGCGAAGCCTGGTCGGCATACAGCGAAAAATGCAAAGGTTGATGCTCGTGCGTCGGCCAGTCGAGCAGTACGTCGTTATCCTCCCTGTTGCGCAGTTCGGCATTCGCGTTCAGCAGCCAGACGATGGGCGCTTCCAGTCCCTTGGCCTCGTGCACGGTGTAGATGCGCACGGCATTGCCCACTTGGCCCAACTTGCCCTCGTCCGGCGCATCGTCGCTGCTGGCGCGCAGTTCGCGCAACTCCTGCAGGAAGCGCGGCAGACTGGGATAGCGCCCGGCATCCACAGACAGCGCGATCTCCATGAAGGCGTGCAGGTTGGCCGTGCTCCGGGCGCGCATCTCCGGTGGTAGCACGCCGCTGTAGCGTGCCAGCACGTCGCCCTCGAAATAGATGCGATCCAGCAGGTCGTGTACCGGCAGTTTGTCGGCCAGTTTCAGCCAGTCCTGCAGCAGGTTGGCCGCGCGTCGCAATGCCGGCGATGGCTCTGCCAGCTGCTGCAAACGCGTCCACCAGCTGCCCTCCCCGCCCTGCGCCAACGCCATCAGATCCCGGTCGCTGCAGCCAAACAGCGGCGCGCGCAACACCTGTGCCAGCGCCAGATCGGCGAACGGCGTGATCAGGAACAGCAGCAGTGCCTGCACATCCTCCGCTTCCAGCGTATCGAGCAGGCCGCCGCGCCGTGAACTGATGAACGGGATGTGGCGTGCGCGCAGCGCTTCTTCATATACCTGCAGGTGGGTGCGGCTGCGCACCAGCACCATGATGTCGCCGTAACCGGCGCGGCGCTCGCTGTCCTTCTCGCGCACATTCCATTCGCCGACGATGGTTTGCAGCATTTCGGCCAGCTGCTGCGCTTCCAGTTGGCGCGCATCCTCTCCCGTTTCGGCGCGCGGCGTGGTCAGCGGGTTACGTAGCACGAGTTCCGCATTTTCCTCTTCGCCTGATTCTTCCCGTTCGGTGATCGCCAGCGGCAACACCTGCACCTGGCCCGGCAATTCATGCTGATGCGTCTCGTGTTCGGCAAACTCGAAGCCTTCCGGCTGCTCGCGGAACACCATGTTCACGGCTTCGACGATGGGTGGTGCATTGCGGCGGGTGCGGTTGTTGTGCAGTTCCTGCGCCGCGAAATTATCCCTGAGGTAGTCGCGCGCCACGCCGAACAGCCGCGCATCGGCGCGGCGGAAGCGGTAGATCGACTGCTTGGGATCGCCGACGACGAACACCGTGGGCTGAGATTCCACCGCCACCGCCGCATCGAACCAGGCGCGCAGGATCTGCCATTGCAGCGGGTTGGTGTCCTGGAATTCGTCGAGCAGCACATGGCGGTAGCGGCTGTCCAGCTTGTACTGCATGGTCTCGGCGTGCTCGCTGTTCTGCAGCAGGTCGCACAACTGCCATTCCAGGTCGGAGAAATCCATCTGCTGTTTCTGTTGCTTCAGCGCTTGGTAATGATCCAACAGCGCAGCGCCGCAATGCAGCACCGCCTCGTTCAGACGATACGCCTGCTGTTCGGCCAGCGCATCCCTCACCTGTTGCACACTGCTGAACAAAGCGTCCAGCGCCAACAGGTACGCTTCCGCATCCTGCTTTTTGGTCGGCTTGAAACTGCGCGGCTCACCGGCCTGGGTGAACAACAACGGCAGCATTTTCCCGAAGCGCTGCTCCGGTTCCGCATCCGTCCAGGCCTGTTCCAGTTCGCCCGCCTTGCCCTGCTGCGTCGGCGTGCCATTGGCCGCCAACTGTTGCGCAAAAGCAAACAGCACCTGTTCGCTATCGTCACTGGCACCCCATGCCGCAGCCACATCAAAGTCCATGTCCACATCGAGTTCAGCGCGCAGCTTGCCCAGCGCATAGCCCAGCGCGTCTTCCTGCCCCTGCACATAAGCCCACCACTCGGCGCGCCGGAACAGGAAGTTGAACAGCAGCTTGCGCGTGTTGAACAGGCCGCACTCGCCGAACAGCCACTGCATATGCTGCGCCCCTGCACTGTCTGGCTGCTTGCGCATCTGTTCCAGCAATTCTTCCCACGCCTCCTCCTGCACGCTGCCGGGACGTTCCAGCAGCGACATGCCGAGCATCACGCCAGAGTTGAGCGGCGCGCGCTGCACTATCTGCATGAACCAGCCGTGGAAGGTGCTGATGGTGATGCCGGGCTGTGCCTGCAGCACATTGCGGTACAGGCTGCGCGCGCGCTGCAGCTGTGCCTCGCTCATCTGCTCCAATCCGCGCTCGGCAAAGAACTCGCGTATCGTGTCATCGTCCTGCAGCGCCAGGTCGCGCAGCCATTCCTGCAGGCGCGCCTGCATTTCCTGCGCCGCCTTGCGCGTGAAGGTGATGGCCAGTATCTGCGATGGCTGCGCACCGACGAGCAGCAGGCGCACGATGCGCGACACCAGCAGCCAGGTCTTGCCGCTGCCGGCACAGGCTTCCACCACGACGCTGTGTCCGGGATCAAGGGCGTGCAGCTTATCCATCGAGCCACTCTCCCTTGCGGCACACGCCGCGCATCTCGCACCAGCCACATATCGCATCGACACCGTTCGCGGGCATACCGGCACCGGCTCGTATCTGAGCCATCACCTGCACCAGCCGCTCGACATTGAGTTGCGCCAGCTGCGGCACATCGTCCACGGGCTCCACCAGTTTGACCTTGCCGTTTTCGATGCTGACGAATGCGGCATCCGCCGCCTCGTGCGCGTAGGCGTAGCATGCCAGCTGCACGTCTTCGCCCGGCTCGCGCAATTTGTTGCGCAGCAGTTGATCGTCCTGCGTCTTGTAATCAAGCACCCGCAAGGAGTACGCCGGTGGGTTCCCCGCTGCTTCGCAGCGACCCTCCCGCAGCACCCGCTTCTCTTCTTGCCTGACATCCAGTCTGTCGATGCGGCCGCGCAGTCGCACACCGTCCAGTTGCCAGTCGAACATGCTCTCGGCCTCGGCATAGCGCCAGCCTTGCACTTCGTTTCCTGCCTGCCATTCGAGATAGGCGGGCAACGACCTGAACCAGCGCGCCAGCCATGCGCCCGCGGCAAAATCCTGCGCCAGCAGGTCGGCAAACACTTCTTCGCTGATCTGGTGCAAGGCGATTTCCATTTCTTCCGTGGCATGTCCGCTCACCTGCGGATAACGTTCATGGAATCGCTGCAATATTTCGTGCACGCGCTCGCCGTAATCGCGCTTTTCGATGGTTTCCTGCACTTCGTCGAGTTCGTTCAGGCGCAGGATGTGGCGCGCATAGAACTGGTAGGGGCAGGCAACCAGCGAGTTATAGCCGCTGACCGAAACCGTAGCCGGCACCACTTCCGGTGACATGGCAGGCGCGGGTCGTGCCGCCTGCGCAAGGTCCACGCCATGCGCTTCTTCCGCCGCCAGATACGCATGCAGTTGTTTTTCGCTCAGGTCGCCGCCGCTTTCCCGTTCCTGCTCGTCGCGCAATATCTGCAGGTAGGGGCTGAGCAGGCCCTGCTCGCCGTTTCGGTCTTTCTGCCAGGTCGCCAGTACGCAGTCGTTCAGTGCGAGCAGTGCGCGCAGGTCGTCGTGCAGGCGCGTGGCACGGGTTGCGCGCGTCGGCAAATTCAGGCTGCCGCGTACCGCGTCATTAAACCAGCGTCCGCCATCCACAGCACCCGGCAGGTGGTCGGCATCGCAGCCGAGCAGCAGTACCGCATCGAAGGCGCGCCAGCGTGTCGCCGCAAGGTGGGTGAAACGCACCGGGCTGTCGATACCGCTGTCGCGGTAGGTCTGGATATCGAGTTGCTGCGCCAGCCAGCGCCGCCACTCGGTGTAGCGGTAACGTCCCTCGTCTCCCGCCAGTTCCTGCTGCCAGGTATCGAGTGCCTGCAATAGCTGCACGCCCGCATCGTCCCTGAGCAGGCCGGCAGCTATGCCCAGCACCTCCAGGCTCGCGCGCAATGCGGTCAACCACTCCGTCAGCGACTTGCGCCGGTCCCGATCCACCCGTGCCGCAGCCTGGCGCAGTCTTTGCAGTGGCTGGGCCAGCACTGACTCGTGTCCGGCTAGTGAGACAAATGCTTCCAGCCCGGACACTACGCCGTGCTTGCGCAACAGTTGTTCCAGTTGATACACCGCCGACTTCCGGTCGGCAGCGGCTATGTCGGCGAAGATGAACGGCGACTTGAGCAGGTCAAGCAGGTCGTGGTGGTAGAAATCGCTGTGCAGGGCGGTGAGCCAGCGGTCGAGCACCGTGCTTACCGACAGCGTGGCGAAAGTCCAGCCGGTCTCGTCGGCCACCAGCACTTCGGCGCGTTCCAGTAAGGCGCGCATACGCCGTGCCACCACGCGATCCTGGGCAACCACTGCGATGTTGCGCCTGCCTTCGGCCAGCCACAGCCTGACCTGCATTGCGGCGGCACGCGCCTCTTGTTCCAGCGAAGTGGCGGCAAAAAACAGCTGCGCCCGGCTCGGTGCTTCCATCTCGCGCAGATCGAACACCTCGACTGGTGCTTGTGCGGCATATTCGTCGAGAAAGCGTTGTTCCAGGACTTCCCAGTCGGAGGCACGCAATACGAACAGCGGCCTGTCAGCCTGCTGCGCCAGCAATGCCAACCGCTGCTGGTAGGCGCGCGCCGCATCCAGTTCTGCATCGTCCTGCATGGCATGCCACAACTCGAACACCAGCCGCGCCTCGAGTTGCAGCGTACTGTTCTGTTTTGCCTGGTAGGCCTGCTGCACGGCGGCCGTAAAAGCTTCCGCATCGGCCGGCAGTTCTTCCAGCGCATGGGTCAGCTCGTCGAACAGTTTCAGCAATTCCTGCGCCATGCCCCACAGGTCGGCCTGGCCGAACCAGCGCTTCGCTTGCAATGCCTGATACAGCACGGTGGTGCGACGGCTTTCAGGCACGACGGGCTGCTCCAGCGGAATGCGCTGCGCCCACTCATTCAGCGTCACCATTTCCGGCAGCAGCAAAGCAGGCAGTTTCGAGACACGGGCCAGCGCCTGCGCCAGCGGTTGTGCCGCATGGTAGTTAGGCAGCAGCACGACGATGTCGCGCAGGTCGGGCGGCGCGTGCTGCGCCAGGATGCGGCGGGCGACAGTATCAAAAAAAACAGCGGCCGCCGTTTGCGTACCGCTGTTTTCCGGATATTCCATAACGCGTGACTTAGCGCTCGAGCAAGTGCAGCTTGTCCTTGACGTTGCCCCACTCGTCGGCGTCGGCCGGAGCATCCTTCTTCTCGACAATGGGCTGCCACAGCTTGGCCAGTTCGGCATTGAGCGCGGTGAAATGGATCTGGTCCGCCGGCAGATCGTCCTCGGCAAAAATCGCCTCGACCGGGCATTCGGCCACGCACAGCGTACAGTCTATGCATTCGTCCGGATCAATCACCAGGAAGTTGGGGCCTTCGCGAAAACAATCCACCGGACACACGTCGACGCAATCGGTGTATTTGCATTTAATGCAGGCTTCGGCAACAACGTAGGTCATGTCATGCTCCGTATTGAATTCGGTATTGAGGCATTTTAACAAATCGCGCCGCGTTGTCCGTCAATCTCGTGCAACGCCCTCCAGCCAGTACGCATACAGGCGATCGGCGGCGGCATGCAGTTGCGGCAGTTTGCTGCCCATCTCCGCCTGCATCACAGCAGCGGATTGCACGCCGGGGCTGTCGGCACTGGCGGCCAGTTCATCCGCACCATTTTCGCACCAGGCGCAGATCATCTGCCCGGTCATTTCGACATGGCATTGCAGGCCGAGGTGTTTGCCCAGCGCAAAGCCCTGATTGGCACAGTGGCGGCTGGACAATAGATGCACTGCGCCCGACGGCAGGCTGAAAGTTTCGCCGTGCCAGT
>CAZMSI010000062.1:0-9417 GCA_964568895.1 uncultured Sideroxydans sp.
TATCCGCACCTGCGAGGACAGCGTGTTCAACAACCGCGCGCGGCCCTGTTTGCTGCACCAGATTCATCGCTGTACCGCCCCCTGTGTCGGGCTGATTTCCGAAGAGGATTACGCTGCCGATATTCATAACGCAACCCTGCTGCTGCAGGGCAAGCAGAGCGAGGTGGAGAACAAGTTGCGGCAGGCGATGCAGGATGCGGCCGAGGCGCAACATTACGAACAGGCGGCCGCCCTGCGCGACCAGCTATATGCCCTGCATACGGTACAGCAGAAGCAGTTCGTGGAAAGCGGCCGCGCCACCGATGCCGACATCGTCGCGGTAGCCGAACTGGACGGCATGATGTGCGTAAATCTCGCCATGGTGCGCGGGGGGCGACATCTGGGCGACAAGAGTTTTTTTCCCCAGAATATTCATGGCGGGAATGCGGAAGGGCAGGCGCGCAATGAGGTGCTGGAGGCATTCCTGGCGCAGCATTACCTCAACCGCAGCGTACCGTCGCTGATCATTGTCAGCGAGGAAATCGCAGCCGGGGCGCTGGAGGAGCTGTTCGCCGCACAGGCCGGAAGCAAGGTGCAGATACGCAGCGGCGTTTCCGGCGAGCGCAGGCAATGGCTGGAGATGGCACAGCAGAATGCGGTGTTGGCGTTGCGCCGCCAGTCCGAGCAGCGGACGGGACAGAGTGCACGCCTCGAAGCATTGCGAACGGCGCTGGAGTTGCCGCAACTGGCGCGCATCGAGTGCTTCGACATCAGCCATACCATGGGCGAGGCCACAGTTGCCTCCTGCGTGGTGTACGACAACCTCGACATGCGTTCCGGCGAGTACCGGCGCTACAACATTACCGGCATCACCGCCGGCGACGACTATGCCGCGATGCGCCAGGCTTTGCAGCGCCGTTACCAGAAGCTGCAGGCGGCCTGTCCTGAGCCTGGTCGAAGGGGCGAGGGCAAAAGACCCGATCTGGTGCTGATCGATGGAGGAGCGGGACAGCTTGGTGTGGCCTGCGAGGTGATGGACGAACTCGGACTGTCGGATATTCAGTTGATGGGTGTGGCCAAGGGACCTGAGCGCAAGGCAGGCAAGGAACAATTGCTGCTTCCGCAGCAGGAAAAGCCGTTACAATTAAACCCGGACAGCCCGGCCTTGCATTTGATCCAGCAGGTGCGCGACGAAGCGCATCGCTTTGCCATCAGTGGCCATCGCGCCCGGCGCGGCAAGGCGCGCACCGCTTCAATGCTGGAAGAAATCGGCGGGGTGGGCGAAAAGCGCAGGCGTAGCCTGCTTGCGCATTTCGGCGGACTGAAAGGCATACAGCAAGCCAGCCCGCAAGAATTGGCGCAGGTGGAAGGTATCAGTCCGGCGCTGGCGCAGAAAATTTATCAACAGTTACATTGAGGGCAGCGCATCCGCTATTCCAAACCTATGCCGTTGAATATTCCAAATCTGCTGACCTGGTTCAGGATTGTGATGATCCCGGTATTCCTCGGGATATTCTATCTGTCCGATAACACGCTGAGCCTGCACAACAAGCATATGCTCAGCACCCTGATTTTTTTCCTGGCTGCGATTACCGACTGGCTGGATGGCTATCTGGCACGTAAACTGGATCAGGGCTCCGCTTTTGGCGCCTTCCTCGATCCGGTGGCCGACAAGCTGATGGTGGCTGCCGCGCTGATCCTGCTGGTCAGCCAGGGGGTGGTGGATGAGATCATCGCATTCATCATCATCGGCCGTGAAATTGCCATCTCCGCCCTGCGCGAATGGATGGCACAACTCGGGGCTGGCAGGAGCGTGGCCGTTTCCATGCTGGGAAAAATCAAGACCTCGTTCCAGATGCTTGCCATTCTGTTGTTGCTGTACCAGGAACCGGTATTCGGCTTACCCATCCTGTGGCTGGGCAATCTGTTGATTTATATTGCCGCGCTGCTGACGCTGTGGTCGATGGTCTACTATCTGACGCTGGCAATGCCACAAATCGCGCAGAAACAGCGCGAGCGAAATTGATTTTTTGGCGGGTAAACGGTATAGTGCCGCGCTTTCGGGGTGTAGCGTAGCCTGGTAGCGCGCCTGGTTTGGGACCAGGATGTCGGGAGTTCGAATCTCTCCACCCCGACCAGGATTATCGTGAATTTGCAGTGCCGCTTGGTTTGCCAGGAACACGTGCCCGTAGCTCAACCGGATAGAGCACCAGCCTTCTAAGCTGGGGGTTACAGGTTCGATTCCTGTCGGGCACGCCAATAGTTTGCGATTGTCGTTTCAATGGTGGCTGTAGCTCAGTTGGTAGAGTCCCGGATTGTGATTCCGGTTGTCGTGGGTTCGAGCCCCATCAGCCACCCCAGATATAAAACAAAACCGCCCAATGGGCGGTTTTTAACTTCCATACTTATTGTGCTTTGGTCTTTCACGCCTCAGGCAGCTACTCCAGTCAGTTGCATCAGCGCTTCGCCCAGCGGCATGTCCAGGCGCGTGATGTTCAATTCATCGAGGAAACGTTTCTCGTTTTTGGTCAGTTCGCCTTCGATTACCGCCCAATGTTTGTCAGACGAACGCTTGATGATCTGGCGCGCAAAAATGCGGTCGAGCTGGTAAGCGAAGCGACAGCCGAGGAACAGGAAGTTCCGTCCCTTGCGGCGTTGTTGCACGATCTCCGGGATTGGTGTCTGGATATCGATCTCGGTCAGTATCTCGACATAATCCGAGTCCGACACGATGTAGTTCTGCTCCGGGCTGCTTGAGCCCAGCGGGCGGTAGAGCAGGGTCTGCCATTTCTGCGCAGCCTCGGCGTCGGTCAATTCACCTTGTGCGGTATAGTAGCGTACCCATTCTCCGAAATGCTCGGCCTGGCTCACGCCCTGTACCTGTCCCCAACTCGGATGCTGCGCCAGGGCCTGCTGCATTGCATCGTCATACCAGGCATCGACGATCATCGGCAAGCTGTGCAGCGAGGCGAAGAATTCCTGCAACTCAGCTGGTTTCGCCTGGTCCACGAAGGCGCTATTCATCTGCGCGGCCAGCGTCTTGCGGTGCTTGAAGTTTTCGATGTACTGCGCCGCCGCGGTCAGGTTGTTGCGTATCTTGTGCGGTACGGTGGCGCGCTCGGTCAGCTTGACGACCAGGTCGAGGTGATTGGCCGGATGTGCCGGGGTGCTGCCTTCCCAGACGCCCGGACCGAGATAGGGGACGACCTGGCCGGCTTCCAGCCCGGAAACTATTTGTTCGATTGTGTCCGTCATGATATTTCCTTTGTCTGATGCGACTAAAAGCCGGACGAAAATCCCAGCAGTTCGACGCTGATATTCTCGTTGCCCAGCATGACCTGGCAAGCCAGGCGCGATTTGGAGCCGACGCCGATGATGCTGTCCAGCTTTTCATATTCCGGGCGCTGGATTTTGGAAACGCTTTTGCGTCCTTCCTGAACGAAGATGTGGCAGCTTCCGCATTCCGCATTACCGTCGCACTTGTGCGCTATGGCTTCGCCGCTGCTCATCACTGCATCGAGCAGGCGGCTGCCTTCGGCGGCTTCTATGGTTTTTCCGGATGGCATAATGGTTACTACAGGCATGTTCACTCCTTGGATGGTTGGGTTAAAGATAAATGGCGGCGCCCGCACCGATATTTACCGAAGCGTCCTTTGCGGTCTTCACGATGAATTTGATCTGTTCTTCATCGAGATGGCTGTGGAAAGGCAGTGCAAGGGCGCGATCGGCCACCTTTTCGGTGACAAAACAACTGCCCTTGCGCCAGCCCTGTTCGATGTAATAGCGCTCCAGATACAGCGGATGGCTGTACAGCTCGGCCTCGATGCCGGCGGTATGCATGTCCTCGATAATGGCGCGGCTGGAACTGTGCGAGAAACGCGTGCCCAGATGCACCGTGTAGAGGAACCAGTTCACCTCATCGACGTCGGGTGCCAGATAGGGTGGCTTGATGCCCTCGAACGACTTGATCTGGTCTTCGTACCAAAGCGCAACCTGCTTGCGTTTGGCCAGTATTTCGTCGATGCGCCTGAGCTGGGCGATGCCGAGCGCTGCGGTCAGTTCGCTGATGCGCGCGTTCAGCGGCAGCAGGCGCGAGATGCTGATCGAGTAGCGCTGCTCCGGCTGGCGGTCGCGCAGGTAGCGCAGGGTGCGCGCGAAATCGATATCGTCGGTGACGATCATCGCGCCCTCGCCGCAGCACAGGGCGGAAGTCTGGGAAAAGTCAAAGATTGCGCAATCGCCGAACGTCCCGACCATCTGCCCGGTATAGCGTGAACCCAGCGATTCGGTGCAGTCCTCTATCAGCTTGAGGTTGTGTTGTTGTGCCAGCGCTCGCAAGCCCTTCCAGTCGGCAGGATGGCCGTTGGTATTGCCGGCGAGGATGGCGCGGGTGTCGGCGGTGATCTTTTCCGCGGCCTTGCCCGGTGCCAGCGTACCGGACCAGTAGTCAATGTCGGCGAACACCGGTTTGGCACCGGCCAGCGAAATACCGCGCGCGATCTGGTGCCAGGAATGGCCGGAGGCGATGACTTCGTCTTTTATTTCCCATGCTGCAAGGCACAGCCACAGCGCCAGCGTCGGGCTGCTGACCGCCACCGCATGCGGACGTTCCAGCCAGGCAGCAAACTCGCCCTCGAACGCCTCGACCATGCGTCCCTGGCCCAGCTGCGGCGTGCACAGCACGGCCTCGACCAGATCCAGTTCAGAGCCGGAAATATCGGGATCGGTGAGGCGTATCGTTTCTTCGCTCATCTCAGTCAAGCTCGGCGACAATCACGCCGTCAGCGGTCTCCGGTTGGTCGGTCAGACGGATGCAGATTTCGCTGCGATCGAACAGGAACAACTGGTAATGCTCGCCGCTGCGGTAGGGCGCAGTATCCATGTCGCCCGCATCACAGCGCACGAATACGATGTCCGGGAACAGGTTGCGCAGACCGGCAAGCAATGAATTACCGGCTGCCCGCAGGCCATCGATCGATTTTTCGATGGCGGTGATCTGTGTCTCGCTCAGAGCCATGGCATACCTCCCGTCTTATCAGCGGTTGACGTGGCGCGCATCGACGGTGATCGGCAGACGGGTATCCGCCGCCATCTCCGGCAATTCCAGTTGCCAGCCGTTGGCCATGGTGACGATGCCGCCCCACATTTCCGGCCTGCTCATTTCCACGATGGGCTCTTCGAGGTCTTTCTTGGGTACGTAGACCGAGGCTTCACCCTTGGTATTCTTGCGGATCATGACTTTCATGTGGGTCTTCCTTTCAGACTGATAAAACGGATGGTTCTGGGTAATGTGCGTTGGCAACCGCGATGACGGTTGCGGCAGCCTGTTCGATTTCATCGGCTGTGGTGTAGCGCGACAGTGAAAAGCGCAGCGATGCCTGAGCCCGGGTGCTGTCCAATCCCATCGCGCCCAGTACGTGGGAAGGCTGGTCGCCGCCGCTCTGGCAGGCCGAGCCGCTGGAGGCGATCACCCCCGCGCGCTCCAGTTGCAGCAGCAGGGCTTCGCCGTTCAACTCGCCGAAATTCAGATTGCTGGTGTTGGCGACGCGTGGTGCACCTGCGCCGTTGATGCGGGCAAAGGGCAGGGAGGTGGTAATGCGCTGTTCCAGCAGGTCGCGCAATGCCTGCAGCCGGGATTGTTTCGCCACATCCAGCAAAGTCATCGCCGCGCCAAGTCCGGCGATGCCGATCATGTTTTCCGTGCCTCCGCGCCGGTTGCGTTCCTGGCTGCCGTGCAGCAGCGGCGGCAGTTTCAGACCCTTGCGAACCAGCAGAGCACCAATGCCCTTGGGCGCATGCAGCTTGTGGCCGGAGAGGGACAGCAGATCGATTGCGCTGCTGCCCCAGTCCAGAGGCAGGCGGCCGACGGCCTGTACTGCATCGGTGTGAAACAGCGCACCGTGCAGTTTGGCGAGATGCGCGATTTCCTCGACCGGGAAAATCACCCCGGTCTCGTTGTTCGCCCACATCACCGACACCAGGGCGGTGTCGTGGCTGATGGCGGCATCCAGCATAGCCAGGTCGAGCATGCCGTTTTCGTCCACACCGATCAGCGTCACTTCTACGCCTTGTTTCTCGAGCGCCTGCAACAATTTGAGCGTGGAAGGGTGTTCCACCGCGCTGGCCACGATATGGCGGCGCTTGCCGCCGAAATATTCCAGTGCGCCGAGGATGGCGGCGTGGGTGCTCTCGGTGGCGCCGCTGGTGAATACGACTTCCGCCGGCGTGGCATGCAACGCCTCGGCAACCGCGCGTCGCGCGGCAATCAATGCTTCTTTGGCGCGCTGGCCCAGGGCGTTCTGGCTGGACGGATTGCCCCAGACCTCGTCCAGGAACGGCAGCATGACCTTGCGCACTTCGGGTGCGATGCGGGTGGTGGCGTTGTTGTCCAGGTAAATCATGGCCAGAACACCCGTTCGTTATCGGGCAGCAGTATTTCCAACGCCTCGTTCAGCGTGTCGACCACGCTGTGCAGCACCCAGGTACTGTAGTCGTGATCCTTGCGGTACAACAGCCAGTGCGGCTTGAGGTATTTCACCAGTGCGATGTCAATGATGGCGCCGGAAGGTTCCACGTTGCGCGAACAGCACGGGCTCTCGATGCGGTAGCCATGTTCTTCCTCGTCTGGAACGACCTGCGGCGTCACGTAGCGGTAGCGCTCGCGCTGCTCCAGCGCGCGTTCGATGCGCTTGCAGTCGACCTGGTTGGGATGGGGCGCAAATTCGGCCACGGCGAGTTGCATCGTATCGTCCTCAGGCCGGCTCAAGCTCTTGTTCCAGACAGCCGACGACCTTGCCGTCCGGAAATTCGACGATATACACGGGCGTGTTCGATTCCTCGTGCATGCCGGTCTGTACGATCTCGCCCTGGGTGCCGCTGGCGACCAGCAGTACGTCTGTTTCCACGTCCGGATAACTGCCGTCGTTGACCAGGTCCACCACGGTCTTTACCGGCTGCCCCCACTGGAATTTCGGTTCACGTATGTCCAACATCATTCATCCTCGCTTTCCTGCTCATCGGTTTCGAACGACGCCAGTTCCCGCGACTTCATGCCGACCAGGGTGCCGCGTTCGTAGAAGTCCACACCGTAGATGTAGTACTGCTGCAAAAAAGTACCGATGCTGGAGACGTAGCCGACGTCGCCCTTCTGCACCAGGATTTCGCCGATTTCCTTGCCGCGGTAGGTACCGTCGTTGCGGATGTTGAAACGCGCTACCACCTTCTCGCCGTAGTCGTATTGCGGCGGACCATCAAGTTCGACGATGTTGCTGTCACGGCTGATCTTTGCCATGTCGCCTCCGCAGTTGTTGTTCGCCCGCGCTGCCTTGCAAGCGCGCCTGTACCAGTTCGAGCACCATCTCATCCTTGTCACCGGCCATCTCGCCCAGCAGGGAGCCGTCGATGCGCCGGGCCACCTCGTAACGCACACGCCAGTCGGTATCGTGACGCATAATGGCCAGCTGTTGCGGTGACAGGCGCTTTGCCACTACCAGCCGTACCGTGCTGTCCGAATCGCCGCTCATCGCCGGTAATAATCCCGTGTCGATGCGCCAGGCAACTGTTTCGCGCACGCTGCTGTCCGGGTCATGCATCATTAGTGCCAGCATGCCTTTGGGCAGGCGCTTGGCGACGACGACGCGCACGTAGTAATCGTCGTCGTGCATCATCGGTTGCAATTCTTGTGGCAGCAATTTGTGTGCCACACGGATACGCACTTCGCGGTCCGGATCGTTGCGCATTTCCAGCAGCTGGCGACGTGGCAATCGCAGCACAACCATACTGCGTACGGTTTCATCCGGATCGTTGCGCAAACGCATGAGGTGGAATACGTCGAGGAACTTGGCTGCAACTGCACGCACTTCGAAGTAGGGGTGCTCCAGATAGATCTGGGCCAGTTCGCGGTTCTGGTTGAAAAAACGGTCAATGCGCTTGGCATAGCGGTCATGCACGCAGGCATGGAGCGGTTTGCAGTAGCCTGTGGCAAGCAACTCAGCATGTGCGCAGCCGCTGCAGTCGATTTCGTTGCCTTGCCAGTCCAGGGTTTCGATCGGATCATTCATAGTCGTCATGTCCCTGGCGGTCAAGCACGTCGAGCAGGATTTTTGCGCCAACCTTGTCGCTCGGATCCAGTTCCAGCACCTTGAGAATCGCGGCCCGGCCTGCCTCCTGTCGTCCCAGGCGCATCTGGATGTAGCCGTGCGCCTTGAGAGCAAACAGGTAGAAACGTGGCCACATCGAGTCGAAGCTTCCGAAATCTGCATCGTTTTGGTGCGCCTGCTGCCAGTTCCTGGGCAGGCCGCTTTGTTGCGCGGCACAGCCCAGGCACACGTCCAGTTGCCGTAATGCATCCTGCAAACGCCCCTTGTAGAACAGATAGCGGTAATAACCTACCTGTACTGCGAGGTGTCCGGGTGCGATGCGCAGTGCTTCGGCAAGATGGTGTTCGGCGATGCTGTCCTGCGTGTAGTTCACACCTGCCAGATGCAGGTGCTGCGCGGCTTCTGCGGATAAACCAATGAGCGAGCTGGGCAGTTCATCGCAGGCTGCAGGCATGGCATTTCATCACGAGCGCCGCTGAATGCTGCTGATGCTGACGCTGGCGATCTTGGGCGGTGCGCCGGCTTCGGCACTGCTGCATCCGCAAGCCTGTGCATTCGGGTTGATGAAGGTCAGCCCGGTGGACATCGGGGTGTCGGCGAAATCCACCGTTACACCTTCCAGCAGGATGCGGCTTTCCGCCGGCAGGAACACCTTGACGCCATTACTCTCCAGCACGGCATCGCCTTCCAGCGGGGCGGATTCGACGGTGAATTCCGAGCTCAGTCCGGAGCAGCCGCCGGGCGCGACCTGCAAACGGAAACCCGATTCCGTACTACCGCCGTTGAAGCGGATCATGCGGCGGATAAAGGTTTCGGCCTTGGGCGTGATGGTGATGTT
The DNA here is from genome assembly GCA_964568895.1 of uncultured Sideroxydans sp. Taxonomy (GTDB): domain Bacteria; phylum Pseudomonadota; class Gammaproteobacteria; order Burkholderiales; family Gallionellaceae; genus RI-121. The sequence continues at coordinate 8,917 of CAZMSI010000062.1, forward strand.
CATGGCATGCTCCTAAGCCGCTGCTTCGTAGCGCGGATAGTTCTTGTCGATGATCACCGTATTGTCCACCGGGCAGGCAGCCACGCATTGCGGCTCGTCGAAATGGCCGATGCACTCGGTGCATTTCTCCGGCTTGATCACGAAGGTGTCATTCTTTTCGACGATGGCCACATTGGGACATTCGGGTTCGCAAGCGGAACAGGCCGTGCATGAGGAAGTGACGATTTTGTAAGCCATGGTATTTCTCCTTTAGTAAAAAATTACGCAGCCAGGTACGCGCCCTGGCGAATGCTGGCATCTCCGCGCGCCTGATATTCGATTTCGCCGCGGGCGACGCGGGCGCGATAGTCATTGAACCAGGACAGCAGTCCGTGCTCGATGAATTCGTGCGCGTATTGCTCCACCGGCTCGATGCCGGCAGCCTTCAGTTCATCGCGCGGGCAGGCACCGATCTTGCCGACCAGTACCCGGATGAAATCTCCGGCGGCCAGCAGCAAAGCA
>CAZMSI010000063.1:0-9295 GCA_964568895.1 uncultured Sideroxydans sp.
GATTGTTCTTTGAAAATGATCTCCAGTTCCTTAAACAGTTTGCATAATGAAAAAAACAAGATCTTTTGGCTACGACATAACCAGCCTGCGGCTGGTTAGTCTGCGCCGCAACAACCCGTGTGGGTTGTTGTCAGTGGAGGCTAATGCGGCAAAGCCGCGTTATGCCGTAACTAAAACGACATACAAACAGTTTAACTGATATGCAATTTTCCGAATCCTGGCTACGTACCCTGGTGAACCCGTCGCTTGATAGCGAGGCGCTGTCACACCTGCTGACCATGGCAGGCCTGGAGGTGGAGGAGATGGCGCCGGTTGCGCCCGCGTTCGACAAGGTCGTGGTGGCGCAGGTGCTGACCATGGAAAAACATCCGGACGCCGACCGTCTCAACCTGCTGACCGTGGATGTCGGCCAGGGCGAGCCGCTGTCCATTGTGTGCGGTGCGGGCAATGTTGCCATCGGCATGAAGGCACCGTGTGCACTGGTCGGTGCGAAACTCCCCGGGATCGAGATCAAGCAGGCCAAGGTGCGCGGTATTGCGTCCTTCGGCATGATGTGTTCGGACAAGGAACTGGGGCTGGCAGAGGACAGCGATGGCCCTTCGGCTGAGCTCAGGACAGGCCTGCTCGAGTTGCCGGCCGATGCACCGGTGGGGCAGAGCATCCGCGAATACCTGGATCTGGACGACAAACTGTTGACGCTCAAGCTTACACCGAACCGTAGTGATTGCCTGTCGCTCAATGGCATTGCGCGCGAAGTCGCAGCACTCACCGATGCCGACTTGCAGCCGCTGCCGCAACCTGCTTTTGCGCAAGCCGGCGATCGCAGTTTCGGCATCAAGGTGGCCGCAGCTGCGGCCTGCCCGCGCTACAGCGGGCGCGTGATTGCCGGCGTCAATGCCGGGGCGGCCACGCCGGCGTGGATGGTGCGACGGCTGGAACGCAGCGGTTTGCGCAGCATCAACGCGCTGGTGGATGTGACCAATTATGTGCTGCTGGAAATGGGTCAGCCGTTGCATGCCTTCGATCTGGACAAGCTCTCCGGCGGCATCGAAGTGCGCTTCGCGCACGCGGACGAAAAGATCACATTGCTCAACGAGCAGGAAGTGGAATTGCAACCTGATATGCTGGTGATTGCCGACGGCAAGGGCGCGGTTGCGCTGGCCGGCATCATGGGCGGTGCGGACAGCGCGGTGGATGATGCGACTGTAGATATTTTCCTGGAGAGCGCATTCTTCGCGCCTGCCGTGATTATCGGCAAGTCGCGTTTGCTGGGCTTCGGCTCCGATTCTTCCTACCGTTTCGAGCGCGGCGTGGATTTCGCGGCCACCTTGTCGGCACTGGACCGTGCTACGCAACTGATACTGGAGATTTGCGGCGGGCAGGCCGGGCCGGCGGTGGAGGCGTGCGGCGAATTGCCTGCGCGCAACCCGGTCAGGCTGCGCACTGCGCGTCTGCATCGGGTGCTGGGCGTGTCATTGGGTACGGAAGAAATCTCGCGCATACTGACGCGGCTGGGCATGGTGTTCAGCCAGGAATACGGCGAGTTCATGGTAACCCCTCCCAGCTATCGTTTCGATATTGCCATCGAAGAGGATCTGATCGAGGAAGTGGCGCGCGTCCACGGTTATGAGCGAATCCCGGCGGTGATCCCGCAGGCCACGACTGCCATGCTGCCGCAGGCCGGGGCCGAGCGCCCGCTGGCGAACCTGCGCCAGGCACTGGTGTCGCGCGACTACCAGGAAACCGTCAACTATTCTTTCGTCGAGGCGGAATGGGAGCGCGACCTGTGCGGCAATACCGCACCTGTGGTGCTGCAGAACCCGATTGCCAGCCAGATGTGCGTGATGCGCAGCAGCTTGCTGGGCGGCCTGCTGCAGGCACTGCGGCACAATCTGGCGCGCAAGCATTCGCGCGTGCGCCTGTTCGAGATCGGCGGCTGCTTCGCGCCGGAGGCGGGTGGCTACGTGCAGCACGAACGCGTGACCGGGGTGTGCTACGGCACGGCATTGCCCGAGCAGTGGGGAGTGCCCGCCCGCAATGTGGACTTCTACGACGTGAAGGGCGATATCGAGGCGCTGTTTGCGCCTGCCAGCTTGAGTTTCGTGGCGGCGGGGCATCCGGCGTCCCATCCGGGGCGCTCAGCAAAGGTTATGCTGGAGGATGTAGCGGTCGGCTGGGTCGGGGAACTGCATCCGCAATGGCAGCAACAGTATGACTTGCCGCAGCCGGCGGTATGGTTCGAAGTCGACCAGGCAGCCCTGTTGCAGCACGGGATACCCAGGGCCGTGGACGTATCGCGCTTCCCGCCGGTCAGGCGCGACCTGGCGGTGGTAGTGGACGAAGCGGTGGCCGTGCAATCCCTGCTGGATGCCATGCGCGGCGAACGGGCGCCATGGGTCACGGAAGTGGCATTGTTTGACGTGTATCGCGGCCAAGGCATGGAAAAAGGTAAAAAAAGCCTTGCATTCCGCGTGTTATTGCAAGATACTCAGAAGACTTTGAATGAGGCGGAAATTGAGCAGAGCATGGCGTGCCTGATTGAGTCGTTACGCAAGAATGGCGCGCAACTTCGTGTTTAATAAGGGGAAAAGTAATGACGCTAACCAAAGCTGAACTGGCGGATTTGTTGTTTGAAAAAGTGGGTCTGAACAAGCGTGAGGCCAAGGACATGGCCGAATCGTTCTTCGAGGAAATCCGTTTGCAGCTGGAAAAAGGCGAGAGCGTGAAACTGTCCGGCTTCGGCAATTTCCAGTTGCGCGACAAGCCGCAGCGTCCCGGCCGCAACCCCAAGACCGGAGAAGAGATCCCGATTACTGCACGCCGTGTGGTGACTTTCCATCCCAGCCAGAAACTCAAGAGCATGGTAGAGGAAAGCTATCATGGAAAACCACAAGACTGATTTCGTACTTCCGCCCATCCCGGCGAAACGTTATTTCACCATCGGCGAGGTGAGCGAGTTGTGCGGCGTCAAGCCGCACGTGCTGCGTTACTGGGAGCAGGAATTTACCCAGCTCAAGCCGGTCAAGCGGCGCGGCAACCGGCGTTATTACCAGCATCATGAAGTATTGCTGATCCGGCGCATCCGCCAGTTGCTGTACGAGGATGGTTTTACCATCAGTGGTGCACGCAGCCGGCTGGACAGTCTTGCCACACACCAGCAGGAAGATATTGGCGAGTCCAGCGGTTCATTCGGAAAATACAGCCCTGCCAGCCTGCGCAGCGAAATCCGCGAAATCATCAATCTGCTGGAAGCATAATTTCCGCAGTACCTCTCTGCGGGCCGTTCAAAACTACTTTGTCTGTTTTCTGCTCTGCTATAATGCGCGGCTTCGGGGCGTAGCGCAGCCTGGTAGCGTACCTGCATGGGGTGCAGGTGGTCGGAGGTTCAAATCCTCTCGCCCCGACCAGACGACTTTATCTTGCCCGGCTTGATTTTGCTTTAACAGCAATGGCGGACTTGGCAACTTCCAGCATCATTACCGGGTTTACGGCCGTGCCAATAAGTCCTTTCGAGGTCCTTTCGTGCGTTTGGTATGCCCACCCCTCAGGCAGGGATAGTGTTCGCTTTGTCCAAAATCAGGTCATAAGGTACAGAAGAATAAAAAGCAGGGAGTAGCTGCAGGAATTACGATGGGGTAAGGGAATGGCGCGCAATATGGACGTTGTAATTGTTGGTGTCGATATAAGAGGTTTACCTTTTCTTCATATCCATGGCGAAAATGGGCAAGGTCAGGTTGTAATTGACAGGAAATTGTCTCGTGCAGAAATGGCGACATATTTTGCAACCATGTCGCCGTGCTTTATCGGTATGGCCTTCGATGAAACGTTTGCATCCACTGTACATTACTGGAAGCAGAAACTCGAAGCATATAGACACACCGTGACCCTGATGGCATCGGAATATGTAAGGTTGCATGGCCACGGTAAAACTGATGCCGAAGTTATCTGCAAGGCTCTAAAGCAGACTATGGCGTTATAGCCGTCGCGCCCAATCGTTGAACGACGGTGCGGGAGCAGGGGTGGGTTCCGACATTCCTTTTTGCATAAAGCCGCTCACTCATGCTTCATGATCGGCGACCGGGAGGTTAATCGATCATTCCCGGAATTCATCCGGGATTTCATGCGGAGCGCTCCCCATGTAATATGTCGGGTTCCGCAGTAGCCGGCCCAGGTCGTGATTTTCAAGCAGTGTCTTCAAGTAGCCGATATTGCGCTGCGTGATCTCTTGCCACGGATCGGTGCCGCCCATGTGTACTTGCAAATAGCGACGAACGCCCTGGAATTCCTCATCCATCCGGTTCTGAACGAAGCTTTCCACGAACTCAGGCGTTTTTTCCAGCAGTGTTTGCCTGTCCGGATAGGTACTGTCCGGTTTGCCGGCCAGACCAAAAGCGCAGAACTCGGGAAACAGGAAGTCGCGGCATTTTTCCAGATAACAACGATCTGAAATCTGGCTAACCAGGTCAGCCGTGGCGACCATGCTCGCAAGCATCCGTTCTGCAGCCGACCAGTCGGCTGGAATTTTATAGATAAGTTTGGTTGCCATAATCAGCTTTGATTCGCCCAGAAGGGAACTCAAAGCGGTGTTCTCGAGATAAGCCTGCATGAATTCAACGCCGCGCTCTTCGTGAACAGGCGTCAATACCGGCCCCCACAAACTTTCTTCATTGTCGCGCCGAATCATCCCGATATCATGAAAAAATGCCAGCAGGATGCCGAGCAATGCGTGATGCGCATCAATGCCTGCCCGACTGCCCGGAGGATGAATGAGGGCGTAGCCGTCAAGCAGGCGGGCCATGGTCAGCCCGGCTTCCAGGGCGTGACGCAAATCGTGATAAAGACCGTCGCAATGCAGCAAACCAGGGTATTCGCCCTGGTAGGCACGCACCAGATCGGCCATGGATGAACGAAGCAGGGCGATGTCATAGTCGCCGGCGTACTGCCGGTCGAGAATTGTGCACACCGCCCTTTCAACTGCGACAGCATCCTCCAGGTCGACTTGTCCTGTAGGGTCGAGCTGTTCAGGTCGATCAGATCGAGCGGAGGATTGAGTAGTTGAATAAGCCATATTGCAGGATATCAAATTCCAGGTAATGCCGAAAGTTCAGCCCGTAACAGTCATCCTGCAAAAATATGGAAGTTGACATGTGCGCATGGATAAGCCGAAGCTGGACGAAGATTTCAGGGATTTTTCTCATTGGATGCTTTCTGTATCAGAATGAGTTCATCCGGCGGCGGGTCGTACTGGTTTTCAAGCATTTCGATGTCCTCCCACAGGGTATGTGCAAGGTGCCGGTCTGCCGGATCCTTCGCCATCATCCTGTTCAGGAGAGGCTGAAAGTGCTGATAGTCCTCAGGCAGGGTCGGGACCGGCGCATGCAGGTGCTGGTCGATGATGGCTTCCAGGTTGTCGCCGCTGTAGGGCTTCATGCCTGTCAGCATGTTGTAGAATACCGCTCCCAGGCTATAGATATCCGTTTGCTCGCCAACCGTCTCGCCTACCGCCTGTTCCGGACTTATGAAATGCGGGGTGCCGACGACCAGTTCGGGGTTTGGGAATCGGTGCGGATCATGGAGCTGTTTGGCCACGCCGAAGTCGCCGAGCACGGCGCCGCCGTCCGAGCGGAACATGATGTTTTCCGGTTTGATGTCCCTGTGGACGATTCCATGGCGATGTATCTCCATGAGCGCCTGCGTCATGTCGCACAATACCCCCCAGGCCATATCCAGGTTCAGGGGTCTGGAGTTTATCCGTTGCTGCAGATTTCCGCCTGCCATGTATTCCAGGACTATGAACAGGGCGTCGTCGGTCACCCCCTGGTCGTAGATCCTGATTACGTTATTGTGGGTTATTTGCTCCAGCAAGCCGTATTCGTCCACGAAGCGGCAGAGGAATTCGCTGTCCTCGGAAACGCTGCCATTGAAGAACTTCAGGGCAAGCGATTCGTTATCGCGTAGCCTTTTCACCAGGAAGACACTGGACATGCCGCCCTTGCCGATCGGATGCAGGAATTGATAGCCGGGTATGAAGGGGCGGGCGGACGGGTTTGCCAGGAAGGGCTTTACGCTTTTCAATAGCGGGAAGGTACGGTCCATGCTGGCTTCGTCAGACAGTTGCGGCATGGCCGGATGCGCCGCCGATTCATCCGGGTAATTGCGCACTACTGCGATTTCCACCACGTCTATCGGCTCGTTCAGCCATACCGCGCCTACGGTACCTCTCTGGCTTATCTTGACGCCTTTGCCCGACACATTGAAGGCATGTTCGCTGCATACAATATTCCAGCCCAGTCCCTTGGATTTGATGGACAGGAGAGAGGCGATCGTGACTGCATGGCCGCTTGCCACGCGCTGCATGTGCGGGGCGATACCAAACTCGGCAACGATCAATTCCCCGGTATGAATACCGATGCCAACGCCGAATTTGTCAAATCCGAGTTCCGGGAAAGTCTGGCGAATCCAGAAATAAGTCTGGCGGGCGATTATGGCAATGGCCAGGGCGAACCGCATTGCGCGTCGTGCGTGGTGCTCGGCCCCCTCGATCCAGGAAAATACGACGATCATGCTGTGATTGCTGATGGACGTTATTTCGCCTTGTTGCTGGGATACCTGCAGGCCGATTCTTTCGTAGTAGCTGCCCATGAGGTCCAGCAGATTTTCCGGGGAAAGGCGCTCCGTGAGGTGGACAAAGTCCCGGATGATGACGGATACGACCGTTGCTTCAAAGGGAATCCCGGTTTCAAGCCTGGTAACTGGTTGAGTCTCCTCGTTATTTTCTGTTGTTTCTATTGTCATGACTAATTCGGTCGATCCAGGCCGGAGCCACTTGAGTGCTTAATTGTGCATGCATTTAATTTTTTATGCTCATGTAATATTCATGATACCGGGCAATTGGCTGGAGAGGTCCATGTATACCTGTCGGACGGAACCGGGCGGGGGGTGGTGCCTGCAAAATTGATTTGCACAAACTCAGTGTGGGCATATAATAGCCGCACTCTTGATGTGGCTAATCAAAGGCTGCAAAGCACCAGGCCAATCAGGCCATAAGGTTTGATGGCGTGCATCGAGACGGGGCGTAACCATGCGGTTGCGGTTTATCATGATTGACCGGAGGATCCATTCATGACGTCAAATTTCTGGGTAGTATGTCTCGTTTTTGTGCCATTTATCGTAGTGGGACTTATGGTGCTTGGTGCCGGTAAGTCCTGAAGCCGGTCGCAAGCCACATGGATCGGTAGTTTCTGGAAAGGCCCGCTTTTGGCGGGCCTTTTCCTTTTGTGGTCGCTTGACGCAGCAGGGACGATCCGGCCGGAGCTGCCCCTGGACTCAAGGCGCCGGGATACTGTAGCGGGCGTGGATTTCCGCGATGTCCTGCAGTACCTCTACGCTGAGTTCGGGAAGATTGAGGTTTTCCTCGAGTTGCTGCAGCGTGGTGGCGCCGATGATGGTGCTGGCCACGAACGGACGGCTGCGGCAGAAGGCCAGCGCCATCGCCGCCGGCGACAGGCGATGCCGGCGTGCGAGGCTGACATATGCCGCCACGGCTTCCGCTACCGCCGGCTTCTGGTAGCGCTGACCGAAGTTCGGGAATAGCGTCATGCGGCCGTGCGCCTGCGGGTCGTCCAGGTATTTTCCAGAGAGCAGGCCGAAAGCCAGCGGGCTGTACACCAGCAGGCTGACGTTCTCGCGATGGCACATCTCGTGCATGCCGTATTCGAACACGCGGTTGATCAGGTTGTACGGGTTCTGCACCGAGACGATGCGCGCAAGCCCCAGCCGCTCGGCAGTCTTCACGAACTCGGCGATACCCCAGGGCGATTCGTTGCTGACCCCGATGTGGCGGACCTTGCCACTTTGCACCAGTTCGCCCAGTACCGTCAGCTGTTCCTCTATTGAAGTGCATGGCCGTTCCTGTTCCGGCTCGTAATAACTCTGTCCGAACATCGGCGCATTGCGCGCGGGCCAGTGGACCTGATACAGGTCGACGTAGTCGGTCTGCAGCCGCTTCAGGCTGGCGTCGATGGCGGCGATGATATTGGCGCGGTCCAGCGCCTTGGGACCGCCGCGGATCCAGTCGAAGCTGCGTGCCGGTCCCGCCACCTTGGTGGCGATCACCAGCTTGTCGCGCTGCTGCTTCTTCAGCCAGTGTCCGACATATTCCTCGGTACGCCCCTGGGTCTCGGCTTTGCCCGGTACCGGGTACATCTCTGCAGTGTCGATGAAGTTCACACCTTGGCCCATCGCGTAATCCAGTTGAGCGCAAGCCTCGTCCAGTGTGTTCTGTTCGCCGAAGGTCATGGTGCCCAGCGCGATTTCGGAAACGTTGAGTTCGCTGTTGCCTAGCCGGTGGTATTGCATAGGTTTCTCCAGTTGTTCCGTAAAAAGCAACTTAGCCACGGATTAGCACTGATGTACACGGATTGATAACGAACGGGTTGTTACCTGCGTATCTTGTTGATGGATGCCATGCTATTAAAACTGCGCGCGGTTTTCATCGGTGTTAAGCCGTGTCCGTCCGTGGCAAATGGCTGCTTGAATTTTTATTTCTCGATCTCTATCGTAAGTTTCGAGTTCTTGAGGAACAGGTCGCGCTGCGGGAACGGGATCACGATGCCGCGCTTGGTCAACTCGGTCTCCAGCGCCCACAGGTACTGGGTGCGCGTGCTGTTGGGGCGGCCCAGCGAATCCTTGCCGACCCACACCACCAGTTCGAATTCCAGTCCGTTGTCGCCCATGTTGACCAGCCATACGTCCGGCTTGCGGTCTCCCCCGGTAATCGTGCCGGGCAGGGTCATGGCGGCGGCGATGCCGGCCTCTTTTACCAGTTCCTTGTCGGTGCCGTAGGCCACGCTGAACGGCATGTGCAGCCGCCGTACTTCCTCGCCGTAGGTCCAGTTCACCACGCGGCCGCTGATGAATTCCGAGTTCGGCACCAGCACGTCCATCAGGTCGGTGGTGGTGATGCGCGTGTAGCGCAGTTTGACCTCGGTCACCTTGCCGGTGACACCGGACTGCAGGTCCACGATGTCGCCGACCTTGATGGTCTTGTCGAACAGGATGATGATGCCCGAGACGAAATTGCTCAGGATGTTCTGCAGACCGAAGCCCATGCCCAGGCCCAGCGCGCCGCCGAGGAAAGCGAAGCTGGCAAGCTCGAAGCCCAGATAATTCAGGCCGAGCAGGATGCCGACGATCCATACCAGATAGGAACCGACGCGGCTCAGCATGTAGATGCCGGGGTCGTGCTCTTCGTTGGCGAAGCGCATGATACCGCGCCGCAACAGCACGGACAGTT
>CAZMSI010000064.1:0-9223 GCA_964568895.1 uncultured Sideroxydans sp.
TGCATCGCGCACAGGTTGTCCACGGTGTCGAGCAGGGTCTCGCCCTTGCTGGTGCTGGAGGAACTGATGTTGAGGTTGACCACATCGGCCGACAGCCGCTTGGCGGCAATCTCGAAAGTGGTGCGCGTGCGCGTGCTGTTCTCGAAGAAAATATTGAACACCGACTTGCCTGCGAGCAGCGGCACTTTCCTGATCTCACTGCCCTCGGCCTCTTCGATGAATCCGGCAGCGCGGTCGAGGATACTGAACAGAATGGGTGCCGGCAGGCCATCGGTGGAAAGCAGGTGTTGCAGTTCGCCGTTTTTGTTCAGTTGCGGGTTGTTCATACGCTAAGCCCCATGCCGGGTTCGTCGAAATAGGCCTGTAAAATCTGTTGTGCGGCATACTGGTCGAGCAGCGGCTTCTGTTTGATACCGTGCACACCGGCTGCGCTCAGTTCGCTACTCGCAGCGGCGGAAGTATACCGCTCATCCACCAGGATGACAGGCAAATTGAACCGCCCCTTGAGGCGGTTGGCAAAGCGGCGGCACAACTGCGTCATCTCATGCGGCGAACCGTCATCGTTGCAGGGCAGACCTACCACCAGTGCTGCCGGCTGCCACTCGGCAAGCAGTGCGGCTATCGCCGCGAAGCGTTGCTCGTTTTTTTCGCCGGACAACGTGGTCAGCGGCCGCGCGGTTCCGGAAAGTGAATTGCCAATAGCAATGCCGATGCGCTTGGTACCAAAATCGAAAGCCAGCAAAGTACCCTGCGGTATGGCGGTTGCCATAACCGCCTCAGGCATGCCCGGCATCCTCCGACAGAGTGGCGTAATCCACCCCCAGCAGCGCCAGCGCCGCGGGCAGACGCTCTTCGGCAGGCAACTCGAACAGGATGTGCTCTGATGCCGCCACCGTCAGCCAGGCATTCTGTGCCAGTTCCTCTTCCAGTTGTCCCTGCGACCAGCCCGCATAACCCAGCGTAACCAGCAGGTTGTGCGGCCCCTGTCCTGCGCCAACCGCCTCCAGGATGTCCTTGGAAGTGGTCAATCCCACCTTGTCGTTGACGTTCAGCGTGGATTGCCAGTTGCCCTTCGGCTCATGCAACACAAAGCCGCGGTCGGTCTGCACCGGTCCGCCGAAATGTACGGGCATATGCTGCAGATCGGCGGAATGCAATGGCACTTCGATCTGGCTGAACAGCTCCTGCAGCGTAAGGCTGATCGGACGGTTGATTACGATGCCGAGCGCACCCTGATCGTTGTGCTCGCATACATAGGTCAGTGACTTCGCAAAAAATGGGTCGGCCATGGCAGGCATGGCGATCAGGAAATGATTGCTCAAGTCGAGTTGCGACATGCCGCCATTGTAACTGATTGTCCCGGAATTTTACCGGCACATTGCGAAAACGCGGAACTGCGGCAAAGACCTCGCTCAGCTCAATTCCGGCATGCCAATGTAGCTGGCAATCTGCTGCAGCAATTCTTCTTCCTGATAGGGTTTGCCGAAATAGGCGTTGACGCCCAGTTCCTTTGCATAATTACGGTGCTTGTCGGCGGTGCGCGAAGTAATCATGATGATCGGCAGATCTCTGGTCTGGGGATCATTGCGCACATGCTTAGTGAATTCGAAACCGTCCATGCGCGGCATCTCGACATCGAGCAGGATTACCGCCGGCGTGGCCTGGGTGAGCTGCTCCAGCCCATCCACGCCATCTTTCGCGGTCATCACCTCATAGCCAGCGCGAGTCAGCATGCGGCTGGTAATTTTGCGCACTGTGAGCGAGTCGTCCACCACCATCACCAGCGGCCGCGTTTGCAGTTGTGGTTCGACCTCGATCACTTTTTCTGCTTCCTGGGCCGTGACCGCCGCCGGGATGCGCTGCTTCAGTACCACCGGATTCAGGATCAGCACTACGCGGCCAGTTCCCAGCACGGTAGCGCCGGCAATCCCTGGCAGACGCGCCAGTTGCGGGCCGATGTTTTTGACCACTGCCTCCTGGTTGCCCTGCAACTCATCAACATGCAACGCTATGCGCTGCTCGCCGCTGCGCAGCAATACCACCGGATTGTGTACCTGGCTTTCCGGTATGTCCTCGGAACCGCCCAGCAGTTGCGCCAGATAGCGCAGCGGATAGTTGCGGCCATGCCACTCGATGCTGCCCTCACGATAGGCCTCTTCCAGTATATTCGGCTTGGCCTGCATGACCTGTTCCACCATCACCGAAGGGATCGCGTAAGTGTCCTGCCCCGCCTGGACCAGCAACACCTGCGTCACCGCCAGCGTCAACGGCAGGTGGATCCGGAAGTGAGTCCCCTTGCCGTGCTCGCTGCTTACATCGATGCGTCCGCCCAGTGCGGTAATTTCGCTGCGCACCACGTCCATACCGACTCCGCGCCCCGCAACTTCCGTAATCTCGGCCGCTGTTGAGATGCCGCTGCTGAATATCAGCTGCATCGTCTGTTCATCGTTCAGCTGCTCGTTCTCACCCAGCAAGCCACTGGCTATCGCCCGCTGGCGCAGGTTATCCAGATCCAGCCCGGCACCGTCGTCGCTGAAATCAAATACCACTTCATTGCTTTCCTGGCTCAATGCCACGCGGATTTCGCCGATGGCCGGTTTACCCAACTCGGCACGACGTTCCGGGGTTTCCAGTCCATGTGCGATCGAGTTGCGCAGCAGGTGCTCGAATGGCGCTGCCATTCTTTCCAGCACACTGCGATCCAGTTCCACCTCGGCTCCAACCAATTCCAGGTTGGCTTTTTTGTCGAGTTCCTTGCTGGTCTGGCGCACAATACGATATAGCCGCTCGCTAATGCTGGAAAACGGCACCATGCGGATAACCATCAGGCTCTGCTGCAGGTCGCGGTTCAGGTATGCCTGTGCGGACAGCGCTGCCGCGGTCTCATCGAGGTTTTTCAACAACCCCTGTTGTACTGTCTGCACGTCGTGTACGCTTTCGCCCATGAACCGCGTCAGCTCCTGGAAGCGGGTAAAGCGGTCGAACTCCAGCGGGTCGAATTTTTCCGCCATGTCCGGCGACAACACGCCTCGTGCCTCCATCTGGCTTTCCGCCTGAATTTCGATTTCGCGCAACTGGCTGCGCAGGCGGTTGATACTGTCAGTCAGTTCCAGCAGGCTGTTGCGGAATGTACGCAATTCGGTTTCGACACGCGAGCGCGCCACGCTGATTTCGCCCGCCTCGTTGACCAGGTGGTCGATAGTGTCGGAGCGTACACGCAGCATGGCGGCAAAGATCGCGCGTTCCGCGCCAACTTCCAGGGCTGGCGCCGCGACCACTTCTGCCGGCACGACCTCTTCGGCAGGCTGGGCTACCTCCCCCGTGCGCAGCTGTTCCAGCACATTACCGATACGGTCGAAGTAATTATCCAGTTCGTCGAACAGCGGCTGCTCTTTTTGCGCCTTCGCCATCATCGCAACCACACGGTCTTCCATGCGGTGTGTCAGCTCGCCGAGGCGCATAACACCAGCCATGCGTGCACTGCCTTTCAGTGTATGCAGCAGACGCTGCAAATTGCTGCCCAGGCTTTCCTTGTCCGGTTGCTCGCGCCAGCCACGCAGGTCGGTGCCGATCTGCGGATACAGGTCGGCGGATTCTTCCAGGAAAATCGGCAGCAACTGCTCGTCGATGTCATCCCTTATCCTGCGTTCTTCCACTACTTGCCGAACACGCGGAGCTTCCTCGGTTTCCGGAGTTTTTCGGGCCGCTTCGGCTGGTACAACCTCCTGCGGAGGCATGGCTGGTGGTGCCGCCGCCGGCGTCCCGGTTGCAGGTTCCTGTGCTTCTTGCGCAGGCGTAATGGAAATTTCAGGAGCGGCAACTTCCGGCGTCGCCGCAACCGGTTCGGGTATCGGAGCCGGCTGCGGAGTAACCTGCTCTCCCCATGCCGTTTTCGCTAACTGCTCAGGTGCCGTCAGGCTAGCCGATTCGTCAGGCGCTATCCAAGCCTGGTCGACACCTCCTGCGGGCACTGTATCCTCGGTGGCAACCAGCGCCTCCTCTTCGGCCGACAGGCGCGCAATTATTTCCGGCTGCTCCTGCGGCTCCTGGTGGTTGCAGATGTCCAGGAACATTGCATCCAGCATGGCAACGGTCTCGTTCAGCAGATCGATCTGTCCTGCGCTTAAAGTAAACGGCTTGCCGATACGCGCCTGCAGCCATTGCTCCAGCGCATAGGCCAGGTCCGCCACCGGCATGAAGCCCATAGTGCGGTTGACGCCTGCCAGGGTATGCGCCGCACGCATGAAATCGTAAGGAACGACCGGGGGATCGGTTTCGCACATCTCTGTCAGATAATTCCGCAGGGCGGCAAGATGACTGGCAGCCTCTTCGGTAGCAATGTTGAACAGGCTGGACGACAGGGTGACGGAACCAATGACCACTACATCGGATTCGTCTGACTCGGGTTCCGGCTGCGGTGCGGGCTCGGGCTGCGGTGCGGGCTCGGGCTGCGGTTCAGGCTCCGGTTGCAGCTCAGGCTCGGGCTCAGACGGCAACTGTTCCACAGCGGGCTGTTGCAATGCCAGCGGTTCCATGCCGTTTTCAAACTGTTGCGCCAGGTCGGCCAGTTCGGCACCGTCGATCTCCGCAGCGCCTTCGTTGCGTAACGCATCGACCCAGATCTGAAATTGGGCGGCCGCCTTGGCAATGAATTTCAGCAGCGCGGGTGTGGCTGGCCTGTTTTCCTTCAGCCAGCTGTTCATGGCGCGCTCAATCACCCATGCCACCTCGCCCAAGTCGCTCAACCCGACCATGCGTCCGCTACCCTTCAGGGTGTGGAAACCACGCCGCATGGTGGTAAGCGGCTCCATGCTCTCCGGATGAAGCTGGCTGATTTCCAGGTTGGCGCGCAGTATTTCCAGTACTTCCTGCGCCTCTTCGAGAAACACTTCCAGCAGCTCGTTGTCTTCTTCTGCCGCCTGTGTCGTCGCCTTGGCAGGCTCTTTGCCCGCCGCCGGCTGCACCGGTTCTGCCTCTGCTTGCTGTTGCACCGACTGCACGCTTTGCAGCACACCCTCCAGCGCAGCCGTATCCGGTTTCTGCCCGTATGCCAGGTCATGCTCATATGAATCCAGCGCGCTGATCGCCGTGGCAATGGCGCGCATTTCCACGGGCGAAGGATTACTGCCCCCGGCATATTGCTCAATCTTCTGCCGCAACGCGGAAAGCAGCTGTTCGGCAACATCCAGCGACAGAATGTGCAGTCCGCCGCGTACCTGGCCCAACAAGGCAACCAGCGGTGCCAGCTCCTCGCGCTTGTCGAAACTGTCGAAAAAGGCATTTAATCCCTGTTCGACATGCTGCAGGTTGTGCTGCATTTCGGTGGCCAGTATCCTCATGAGGTCACGCTCTTCCATCTGGCCATGCAGTTCCACCAACTGGTCCGAAGGTTTCTCGTCCTCGGGCAAGTTCATCATGGCAGCTTGCATGCGCTGCCCCAGAATGCGTGCCTGCTCCTGAAATATATTATCCAGATGACTGTAGTGCTCCGCGCCCCTGCCCACCAGCAATAATGCCATTGCCATATCCAGCGCAACACGCTGAGCGCTTTCAGAGCCGTCGGCATGGTCGGCGATGTTGTGTATCTGCTTGCACAGAAATTGCAGCGTGTTGCGATCCAGATGCTCGGACAGGCCATACAGCTCGCCCGCCTGCTCGGCGAACTTCTGGCAGGCATCCTCATTACGTACACACCGCTCCCAGGATTCCTCCATCGTCTTCAACAATGCGCGCAACTGTTCGAGCACTTCCTCAACCTCGCTGGGGGGTAGCGGCGGCTCTTCCGGCAAATAGGCATCCAGCGCATATGCCCGCTTGATTTCGTCCACCGTATCGCTTACCGCATGGCTGCGCGCTACCAGGTACAACATCTCGCACAGTACTGCCTTGATTTCCGGTTGCGCACCGTCGGCCAGCGCCTTCATTTGCAGGTCAATGCGCCCCAGTATTTTCCTGGGATTCAGCTCCGGCGGCAGGCCGTCATAGATCAGGCAATCCAGCAGGCCACTGGCAACCCACCAGAAAGCGCGTTGTTGCGCATCGGCACAGCTCATCGCGCTAAACACCGATGCGCGCATAGTCTGCAATGCATCGGCCGGGCTATCGCGCCGCAACCATTTCAGCAGCGCCTGCTGGTATTGACTGCGTGCCGCACGGATGCGCTCCTGCGCTTCGTCCCCCAGCGGAATTTCCTGTACCCAGTCCGGCAACTCGACATCCAGTTCCGGGAAAAACAAGTCAACCTCGAACGCAGTTTCAATGCCGCGTGCCTGCAGTATTTCCTGGTACTGGTTGAACAGGCGTAGCGCAGTATTGGGCGCGCCCTCTGCCAGTGCATCGAGATAGTGCGTCAGCGTAAACAACACCCGCCGGATTGATGCTTGATGGACAGGAGAAAGCTGCAGGATGCCATCGGCGAATTCCTGCAGCAGCGTTTCCAGTTCGCCGCAATAAGCAATGACTCCGTCCAGGGAAAGCATCTGCAACACGCCACGCAGGCGATGTAGTTCGTCGATTGCCGTCTGTAATGCCTCGACGTCGCCGCCATCTCCCGCAAAATACTGCTCCAGCGCCTGGCTTACCTTGTTTAGAGAGTCATCCAGCCCGGCCTTTACAGAAAGTAGCGGCAATGCATTGAATTGTGGGAGTGAATTCATCGCGCCTGTCAATTTGGCCTACAGTTTGAAGCCGGCCACCGAAGCCCTCAAATCACCCGCCAGTGCGGCCAACTCGGACACCGAGGTCACAGTATTCTGGGTGCCATCGGTAGTCTGCTCGGTAATCTTCAGAATGTCCGCCATGGCTGTGGCAACCTCGCGTGCCATGTCCGTCTGCACCTGGGTGGACACCGAAATGCTGTTGATCAGTTCCGCCAGTTGGCGCGACACCTGCTCAATTTCCTGCAGTGACTGCCCGGCAAGGTCGGAAAGCTTGGCACCATCCACCACGCCCTGCGTACTTTGCTCCATAGCTGCCACCGCGCTCTGGGTATCACCCTGAATGGTTTTCACCAGCGCGCCGATCTGCTTGGTCGCCTCGGCGGAGCGTTCCGCCAGCCGCTGCACTTCCTCCGCCACCACCGAGAAGCCTCGCCCCGCCTCGCCCGCCGATGCCGCCTGGATCGCCGCGTTCAGCGCCAGCACGTTGGTCTGCTCGGTAATGTCCGAAATCAGGTCCACGATCTCGCCGATCTCCTGTGAGCTTTCGCCCAGTCGCTTGATGCGCTTCGCTGTTTCCTGGATCTGCTCGCGAATGCCGTCCATGCCGGTGATGGTATTGCGCACAGCTTTAGCACCTTCCTCCGTTACCTCCAGAGTATGGCGCGCCACCTCCGCCGACTGGGTCGCGCTTTTGTCGACCTCCTGCACCGAATTGGTAATCAACTCTACCGCCACGCTAGTGTCGCGCAGTTCTTTGGTCTGCTTCTGGGCGGCTGCCAACAGTTGTTGGGCTAACGACTGTGCCGTTCCGGATGACTGCTCCACCTTGGCAGACGCTTCCGTGACACCCGCCACCAGCTTCCTCAATTCTTCAGTTGTGAAGTTCACCGAATCCGCAATAGCGCCGGTAATCTCGTCGGTCACTGTCGCCTTAACCGTCAGGTCACCGTCAGCCAGGTCGGCCATCTCGTTCATCAGCAGCAGAATGGCCCGCTGGTTGCGCTGGTTGGTCTGTTCCGACTCCCGGGCCCTGCGGCGCGCATCCTCCAGATATTCCTTGGCCAACAGCAACAGCATCAGCAACGTAATCACGCCCGACACCGCGGTGGCCAACCCGTACTCCCTTACTTTTTTTGTGGATTGGTAGGCAAGCTGCAGCTGTTGGCTTTGCTTACCCAGTATATCCGTATCCTGCTGAGCCGAGGTTACCGCCGCTTTCGCGTCCACCAGGCTACGTGACAGGCCAACCAGAATTTCAACGCTGTTGCGATAGGTTGTAAACAAGTCGTTTGCGCGCTGCACGCTTGGATCGTTCAACGACATCGCCGCCAGCGCATCCTCTGCAGCATAGGTGTCTATACCCAGCCGGGCAACCTGGTTCAGGCTGATGTTGGATGCCAACAGCCCCGCCGCGTCGCGTGCAACCCGCTCTACCGCTACCGCGAAGGCCGAGACCTGTAGCGGGTCATTTGTCTTGGCAAGTTCCTTGGTGAGCGAACGGAATTCCTCACTGGTCACGTTAATGGCATTGTTGGTAATCGACAGTGTCACCAGACCTGAACGGCCCGCCTCCAGATTATCCAGGTCAGCGGAAACTTTTTTCGCCGTGCCCAGCAGCTCGTCCAGGGTTTTACGTGGTGCACCGCTGGTAGGAGGCAGGCCTGCCTCGCCCTTATCCAGTGCCTGCAGGTCGGCTTCAAGGACTTTCCGGGTTTTGTCCAGTTCGTCAAACGCATCGCTCTGGCCGCCCAAAGCCAGGCCTGCATCCTTACCCAGACGCTCGGCCGCCAACTGCACGCCGGCCGTATGCAGCACATAGCCGGCCCGGTGGGCAATTTCACGGTTACTGAAATAGGCCGCAACCGCGGTAACCACCAGAAACACAACTGTCGCAACGCCCAGCAACTGTATCTGCCGGGCAATAGGCAGACGGCCAATAAAAGGCAAGGGCATGTCCAGCAGCGTTCTTTTTTCACCTTTGGCTTTGCCGGTTTTTTTGGCAGTTTTGTCGGTCTTGTCAGCTTTGCTTTTACTTTTGGGTAACGCCAGTTTGAGTGCCATGCTTAATATCCTCCCGAGGAACCGCTTAAACCCCGATTTGTAAAAATTCCGGCTGCTGCAGCAGCCTGTTTATATCCAGCTTATGCCAGGTATGTCCCTGCTCATCCTGGTAATCCATACCCTCCGCTGATTCTGTATGCTGCCAGCCCGCCGTATCGCGCAACCCCAGCACCCGCGTCACCACCAAACCGGCATTGAATGCAAACTTCGGATTGACCAGCAGCACGCGGCTTTGTCCTTCCTGCGGAGCCTCAGGCAGACCCAGGAATGCGGCCAGATCACTGATGCTGTAAAGATTGCCGCGGATATTGGACACCCCGCGGTACCACGGCTTGGTCAACGGCACGAACGTCAGCGGCGGCATCGGCAATACTTCGCTGATGTCCTCCATTTCCACCAGCCAGTAGTCGTTGCCTACCTGCACCCCGAGGGTGGATGCATGACTGCCTGCCTCCTCCTGCTGTTGCAGGCGATTGAGTACATTCTGCTGGAATTCCCGCAGG
>CAZMSI010000065.1:0-9120 GCA_964568895.1 uncultured Sideroxydans sp.
TCGGCGCGACCACGCGCGCCGGCATGCTGACCAATCCGCTGCGCGACCGCTTCGGGATTGTCGCGCGGCTGGAGTTTTACACGCCGCAGGAATTGCAGCGCATCGTGCTGCGTTCTGCGTCATTGCTGGAGATGAAGCTGTCGCCGGATGCTGCGCTGGAAATCGCCAGGCGCGCGCGCGGCACGCCGCGCATCGCCAACCGCCTGCTGCGCCGCGTGCGCGATTTCGCCGACGTCAAGGCGCAGGGCGATGCGACTCGTGAAGTGGCCGATGCCGCGCTGACCATGCTGGACGTGGATGGGCAGGGGCTGGACGTGATGGACCGCAAGTTGCTGCTGACGGTGATCGAGAAATTCACCGGCGGCCCGGTCGGGGTGGATAATCTCGCAGCCGCGATCGGCGAGGAGCGCGACACCATCGAGGACGTGCTGGAGCCTTACCTGATCCAGCAGGGCTACCTGCAGCGCACGCCGCGCGGGCGCATCGCCACGGCCAATGCCTACAGACACTTTGGCCTGGCACAGCCGCGCAATGCCGACGTCAGGGAGTTGTGGGATGAGTGATCGTGGATGTCCGGCTTGGATGCAAAATGTGACAAGAGCGGCTGTGTGGCACCTCCTCCCGCAGTCGGCTGGCTTCGCCAGTAACGTGTCGGAGGTGCAGCCGCGCAATGCTGATGTCAGGGAGTTGTGGGATGAGTAAGCATCTGCAGGCCTATACAATGCCGATCCGCGTGTATTTTCAGGATACCGATGCGGGTGGGGTGGTGTATCACGCGAGTTATGTGAACTTTCTGGAACGCTCGCGGACTGAGTGGTTGCGCGAGCATTACGGCTACAGCAACGCCGGGTTGATGCAGGAGTTCGGCGTGGTATTCGTGGTGCGCTCGATCACGCTGGATTATCTGCGGCCCGCGCTGCTCGACGATTTGCTGTCGGTCAGCGCGCAGGTCAAGGAGATCGGCCGCAGTCGCGTGACGTTGCAGCAATCGGTGATGCGCGGTGACGAACATCTGGTCGATGCGGTGGTGCATCTGGTGTGTGTGGCGGTGGACAGTTTCAAGCCGGTAAGCGTGCCGGAACTGCTCCGGAAACAGTGGAAAAACTAAAGGGGTTTCTGATAAATGGAAGTTACGCAGGATTTGTCGTTTTGGCCCATGATCGAAAATGCCAGCGTGCTGGTGCAACTGGTGCTGGTTTTGCTGCTGCTGGTATCGCTGATGTCGTGGTGGTACATCTTTCAGAAGCTGTTCGAGATCAGGCACGCGGTGAAGCAGACCACGGAATTCGAGGACGTGTTCTGGGCTAACCCCGATCTTAACCAGTTGTATAAGGGCACGGCAGAGAAGCAGGGCGAGGCGGGCAGCATGGGGCGCATTTTCGTCGCCGGGTTCAGCGAGTTCATCAAGCTCAAGAAGAAACCGGGCATGGACAATACCGAGGTAATGGACGGCACGCGCCGTGCGATGAAAGCCACTTACCAGCGCGAAATGGATCACCTCGAATCGCACCTGTCGTTTCTGGCGACGGTCGGTTCGGTGAGCCCTTACGTCGGCTTGTTCGGTACGGTGTGGGGCATCATGAATGCGTTCCGCGGTCTGTCCAATGTCGGCCAGGCGACGCTGGCACATGTCGCGCCGGGTATCGCCGAGGCGCTGGTGGCCACCGCGATGGGTCTGTTCGCGGCGATTCCGGCAGTGGTTGCGTATAACCGCTACGTGCACGAAGTCACGCGCTTGTCGTCGCGCTTCGAGAGCTTCATGGAAGAGTTTTCGAACGTGTTGCAGCGGCAACCTTAAGCTATGAGCTACGTCCGTCGCTCCAACAACAACCGGCCGATCAGCCAGATCAATGTAGTGCCCTACATTGACGTGATGCTGGTGCTGCTGGTGATTTTCATGATTACCGCGCCGCTGATGAATCCGGGGCAGATCGACCTGCCCAGCGTCGGCAAGTCGCTGGCGCCGCCGGTTGCGCCGCTGGAGGTGATCATCAAGAAAGATGCGTCACTGGCCTTGCGCGACCGCAGTCGCAGCCAACTTGAATTCAGGGTGTCGCGCGACAAATTGGTCGAAATGATCAAGCGGAAGCAGGCGCAGGATCCCGCGCAGCCGGTGGTGATCACCGCCGACAAGAATGTGCGCTATGAAGAAGTGATCAAGGTGATGGATGTGCTGCAGCGGCAGAAAGTACAGAAGGTCGGTCTGCTGGTGCAAAGCAAGGAGCAATGAACACGCTGGTCTATTCCGAGCCTTATAAGGTACCGGCCGGGCTGCTGGCGCTTGCGGTACACGTTGTGTTCTTTACGCTGCTGTATTTCGGCTTCAACTGGCATACGCAGCCGCCGCAGGGCATGGTGGTAGACTTGTGGAGCAGTTTGCCGAATGTGAAAAAACAGCAGGTCAGGCCGTCGCCCCAACCGAAAAAGGTGGAGCCGCCAAAGCCGGTAGAACCCCCCAAGGTGCTTGAACCGCCGAAATCGGTGGAGCAGCCCAAGGCGGAAATCGAGGTGAAGGAAAAGAATGCGCCGCCGGAGAAGCCGAAACCGGTGGTGCAGCCGAAGCCCGCACCGAAGCCTGCGCCCAAGGTCGATATTCAGGCTGAGCAGCAGGCTGCTGCGCAACGGGCGGCGGAAGCAGCGCAGGCAGCGGCCAGGGGGCGGATGATCAATGAATATATCGGCCGCATCCGCGCCAAGATCAGGCGCAACATCGTGATGCCGCCGGACGTGGCGGACGATGCGCTGGCGATCTTCGACGTTACGTTGCTGCCAGATGGAAGTGTGATGTTTAAGAATTTGAAACAATCGAGTGGTAATACTGCTTACGACAATGCCGTGGAGAATGCGATCCTGAAATCGCAGCCATTGCCATTGCCGCCGGACGTGACCCTGTTTCAGGCGTATTTCCGTAACCTGGAACTGAAGTTCAAGCCTAAGGAATAGTTTGATGAAAGGAAGATTAATGTTGCGCCTGTTGTCCCTGCTGATCCTGTTGTGCGTTTCACTGCCGTCGCGTGCCGCGCTGACTATTGAAATCACCGGGGCGGGCGAGCACCAGATACCGGTTTCCATCGCGCCGTTTGCCGGCGAGGACAAGCTGCCGCAGAGCATTACCGACGTGATCAAGTCCGATCTTGCGCGCACCGGGCTGTTCAAGCTGGTCGATCCGGCCGGCAAGGCGCCGCACGAGCCGCGCGATGTGGTGTACGCCGACTGGCCGGGTGTGGATGCGCTGGCCATCGGCAATGTGCTGCAGCAGATCAACGGCCGCATCGTGGTGAAGTTCCGCCTGCTCGACATGGTCAAGCAGACTGAATTGCTTGGTGAATCGGTATCCGCTTCAAGCACCCAATTGCGCGCCATTGCCCACCGCATAGCAGACATGATCTACGAAAAATTGACCGGCGATCCCGGGGTGTTCAGTACGCGCATCGCTTACGTCAACCGCGACGGCAGGAATTACCGTCTGGTGGTGGCGGACAGCGATGGTTATGGCGAACAGACCGTGTTGTCGCGCAATTCGCCGATCCTGTCGCCGGCCTGGTCGCCGGACGGCAGTCATCTCGCCTATGTCAGCTTCGAACTGGGTCATGCCTCTGTCTACGTACAGTCGCTGCTGACCAACCAGCGCCTGCTGCTGGCGAATTTCGAGGGCAGCAACAGCGCACCGGCCTGGTCGCCGGACGGCAAGCAGATGGCCGTCGTATTGACGCGCGATGGCGGATCACAGATTTACCTGGTTCATCCGGACGGGACCGGCCTGCACCGCATCAGCTTCAGCGGTGCGATCGACACCGAGCCGTGTTTTTCTCCCGACGGGCAATACATTCTGTATACCTCCGACCAGGGTGGTACGCCGCAGATCTACCGCATGTCCGTCGATGGCGGTTTGCCGGAGCGGTTGACCTTTGATGATGGCAACAACTTTTCTCCACGCTATAGTCCGGATGGCAAGAGCTTTGTCTACACCCATCTGGAGAATGGGCGCTTCTATATCGCCACCCAGGACTTTGCCACCGGACAGGCGCAGTTGCTGACGGACGGCGGATGGGAGAAGCGGCCGAGCTATGCGCCCAACGGAAAAATTATTCTGTTTGCCAACGAGGAGCAGGGTCGTGGTATATTGTCCACTGTTTCCAGCGACGGGCGGGTTAGGCAGAAAATGTTTCCGCAATCAGGGGACATCCGCGAGCCAACGTGGGGACCTTTTCTCAAACAATAACTTTACGAATGAGGTGACGCGATGAAAAAAGTAGGATTGAGCATTTTGTTGGTGAGCTTGCTGGCCGCGTGCGCCAGCCAGAAGCCGAAAGAAGAGACCACTGCTCCGGAAGCTGCCCAGCCTGCAGCAACGAGCATGGCTATGGATCCGTTGAACGATCCGAACAGCATACTGGCCAAGCGCAGCGTATATTATCCATTTGACGTATCGGTGGTGCAGGATGCCGACAAGCCGTTGTTGCAGGCCCATGCCAAGTATCTGAGCGAGCATCCCGGCCGCCATGTGCGCCTGGAAGGTAATTGCGACGAGCGTGGCAGCACCGAGTACAACATCGGTCTGGGGCAGCGTCGCGCCGACGGAGTGAAGAAAATTCTGCAATTGGACGGCGCAAATGCCAGCCAGATCACTACGGTCAGCTATGGCGAGGAAAAGCCCAAAATGACTTGTCATGCTGAAAAGTGCTGGAAGGAAAATCGCCGCACCGACCTGGACTATAGCGCCAACTAAAGCATGAAGTTGCGCGTCTTGGTGTTGGCTGGATGTTGTGTTGCGTCTGTCGGTTCCGCTCATGCGGGATTGCTGACTGACGATGGAGCACGCAAGCAAATTCAGCAACTCGAGGCGCGCATCTCCAAGCTGGAGCAGTCCCCGGCGTTGATTGACCTGCAGACGCAGATCGACACCCTGAATGCCGATATGCGCAAGTTGCGCGGCCAGAACCAGGAGTTGGCGCACGACTTGCAGGATGCGGAAAAGCGGCAGAAGGATTTTTATATCGATCTGGATACCCGCTTGCGCCGATTCGAGGCGGTGGACAACGCCGATAATACGGCTCCCGCGCAGCCTGCCGCTGTGAGCGGTGTTCAGGCAGCAGGGACCATGGCTCAGCAGCCTGCCCAACCTGGTGTGGTGGCAACCTACGATCCGGAGACGGAAGACAGGGCTTATGAGTCCGGCTATGCCTTCTATCGTGCAAGCAGCTACCAGAACGCGATCAATGCATTCCAGGAGTTCCTGAAGAAATTCCCGGACTCGATATTTGTGCCCAGCGTGCATTTCTGGATGGGCGAGTCCTATTTTGCCCTGAAGGATTACAAGAATTCGCTGACCAGCTACCAGTTGCTGGTCGATAAATATTCATACAGCCCGAAAACGCCGGATGCCATGCTGGCTGCGGCTAACTGCCGGCAGCAACTGAAGAGCGTAAAAGCCGCAAAGAAGACGCTGAAACAGTTGATTGCCAAATATCCGCATAGCGAAGCAGCCGGCAAGGCCAAGACACTTCTGAAGACTCTCAAGTAGGAAGGCGCGCTTTCATGCACGCTTATACTGCCAGCGCTACACAACTGCGCATCAGCGAAATTTTCCATTCATTGCAGGGCGAAACCAGTCGTGCCGGATTGCCGACGGTATTCGTGCGGCTGACCGGCTGCCCGCTGCGCTGTTCCTATTGCGATACCGCCTATGCCTTCAGCGGCGGGCAGAACATGGGCCTGGCGGCGATACTGGAAGAAGTGGCTCGTTATGAAACACGGTATGTCACGGTGACCGGCGGCGAGCCGCTGGCGCAGAAGGGCTGCCTGGAATTGCTGCGCGCATTGTGCGATGCGGGTTACGAGGTATCGCTGGAAACCGGCGGCGCACTCGACGTGAGCGGTGTAGATGCGCGTGTGATGAAGGTGCTGGACATCAAGACCCCGGGTTCCGGCGAAGTGGAGAAAAATCTGTGGCGCAATCTGGATTATCTGAATACAAAAGACGAGATCAAGTTCGTGTTGTGCGACGAGGCGGACTACCGTTGGGCGGTACAGGCGATGCAGGAACACCAGTTGACGCAGAAATGTGAGGTACTGTTTTCGCCGGCGCAGGGGCAGTTGCCGGCGGAGCGCCTGGCCGGGTGGATATTGCGTGACCATTTGCCGGTACGTTTGCAGTTGCAGTTGCACAAATTATTGTGGGGGAACGAACGTGGGCGCTGAGAAACCGGCCGTGGTGCTGCTGTCCGGCGGGCTGGATTCCGCCACCGTGCTGGCGCTGGCGCGCAGCCAGGGCTATGCCTGCCATGCGTTGAGCGTGGATTATGGCCAGCGTCACCATGCGGAACTGGCGGCTGCGCAGCGCGTGGCGCAGGCGCTGGGTGCGGCGGAGCAGCGCGTGATTCGTATCGACCTGACCGCATTCGGCGGTTCGGCATTGACCGACTCCAGCATTGCCGTGCCGGAGCAGCCGACCACCGGCATTCCGCTGACTTATGTTCCCGCACGCAACACCATCATGTTGTCGCTGGCCATGGCCTGGGCCGAGGTGCTGCAGGCGCGGGATATTTTTATCGGGGTTAATGCGGTGGATTATTCCGGCTATCCCGATTGCCGTCCCGAATACATCGCGGCGTTCGAGCGCATGGCGAACCTTGCTACCAAAGCGGCGGTCGAGGGCGGGCATCTGACATTGCATGCGCCGTTGCAGGATTTGTCCAAGGCCGAGATCATCAAACAGGGGATGCAACTGGGCGTGGATTACGCCCTGACGGTGTCCTGTTATCAGGCCGACGAACAGGGCCGTGCATGCGGTGTGTGCGATTCGTGCCGCTTGCGCCGCGCGGGCTTTGAGGCGGCCGGATTTCCTGATTCGACGCGCTATTTCGCGAGGTGATGCGCTGTCATCGCGTTGACACTGCAGGTCAAATCCGTATAATGCGCGATTCCCTTTTTGAGGGAGTATGGGTCGGTAGCTCAGCCGGTAGAGCAGTGGACTTTTAATCCATTGGTCCCGAGTTCGAATCTCGGCCGACCCACCATATATCACAGCGGCTTTCAGGGATTCAGTCCGTGGAACTTGTCATTGTGCTATCGCCGCTTTAGCTCAGTTGGTAGAGCAACCGCCTTGTAAGCGGTAGGTCGTCAGTTCGAATCCGACAAGCGGCACCATCCACTTCCCGTAGCATATTCCTCCGCGCCGGTTAGCATAATTCGGTAACATTGCGCATGCAATGCGTGCGCTGTTGCGTGCGCGGAAATCAATGCAGGGACAAGATGAAGATTCATGAATACCAGGCCAAGGAAGTGTTGCGCCAGTTCGGCGTGTCGACGCCGCGGGGCAAGGCATGTTCCAGTGTAGACGAAGCCGAGAATGGGGCGCGGGAACTGGGTGGCGCGGCGTGGGTGGTCAAGGCGCAGATTCATGCCGGCGGTCGCGGCAAGGGCGGTGGCGTGAAGGTGGCGCATTCGCTGGCCGAGGTGCGCGAGCATGCGGGGAAAATCCTGGGCATGCATCTGGTCACGCACCAGACCGGTCCCGAGGGGCAGCCGGTGCGCCGTTTGCTGATCGAGGAGAGCGCGCAGATCGCCAGGGAATTCTATGTCGGCATGGTGGTGGATCGTGCGGCCCAGCGCGTGGCACTGCTGGCCTCCAGCGAAGGCGGCATGGAGATCGAGGAAGTCGCGAAGCATGCGCCGGAAAAAATCCATACCGTGCGCATCGATCCGGCGACCGGTTTGACCGAAGCCGAGGCGGCGCAGGTGGTGCGCGCCATCGGCATGCCGGACGTGGCGAATGCAGAGGCGGTGGGCGCGCTGCAGGGCCTGTATCGCGCTTTCGTGGAAAAGGACGCGACGCTGGCCGAAATCAATCCCTTGATCCTGACCGCCGACAATCATGTGCTGGCACTGGATGCGAAAATCAATTTCGACGATAACGCGCTGTTCCGCCATCCTGAAATCGTTGCGCTGCGCGACCTGGACGAGGAAGACCCGGCCGAGGTCGAAGCGTCGAAATTCGACCTGTCCTACATCCAGCTTGATGGCGACATTGGCTGTCTGGTGAACGGGGCGGGGCTGGCGATGGCGACCATGGACATCATCAAGCTGTACGGCGGCAGCCCGGCCAATTTCCTCGATGTCGGCGGCGGCGCGACCACCGAAAAAGTCACCGAGGCGTTCAAGCTGATGCTGAAGAATCCGCATCTGAAGGCGATCCTGGTCAACATTTTCGGCGGCATCATGAAGTGCGACGTGATCGCCGAGGGCGTGGTGGCTGCGGCGCGCGAAGTGCATCTGAACGTGCCGCTGGTGGTGCGGCTGGAAGGCACCAACGTCGATCTTGGCAAGAAAATCCTGGTGGAGTCGGGGTTGCCGATCATTTCCGCCGGCAACATGGCTGACGCGGCAGAGAAAGTCGTCGCTGCGGCCAGAGGTTAATCATGTCGATACTGATCAATAAAGATACCAGAGTCATCACCCAGGGCATGACCGGCAAGGTCGGCCAGTTTCACACTCATCACTGCAAGCAGTATGCGAACGGCGAGCACTGTTTCGTGGCCGGGGTAAACCCGAAGAAGGCCGGCGAAGAATTTGAAGGTATACCGGTGTATGCCTCGGTGCGCGAAGCGAAGCAGGAAACCGGCGCCACGGTGTCGGTGATCTACGTGCCGCCGGGCGGTGCGGCAGCGGCGATCGACGAGGCGGTGGAAGCCGGGCTCGACCTGGTGATCTGCATCACCGAGGGCATACCGGTGCACGACATGCTGAAGACGCGCTACAAAATGCAGGGTAAAAAGACGCTGCTGATCGGCCCGAACTGTCCCGGCATCATTACGCCGGAGGAGATCAAGATCGGCATCATGCCGGGACACATCCACAGGAAGGGGCGCATCGGCGTGGTGTCACGTTCCGGTACGCTGACCTATGAGGCGGTCGGCCAATTAACCGAACTGGGTATGGGGCAGTCTACCTGTGTCGGCATCGGCGGCGACCCGATCAACGGCATGAAGCATCTCGACGTGATGAAGCGGTTCAATGAAGACCCGGATACCGATGCGGTGATCATGGTCGGCGAGATCGGAGGCAGCGACGAGGAAGAATGCGCGCGCTGGATCAGGGACAACATGCAGAAGCCGGTGG
>CAZMSI010000066.1:0-9110 GCA_964568895.1 uncultured Sideroxydans sp.
ATTGCACAACAGGGCCTGCCGGTAACTGGCAACCGCCTCGTTCAGGAGCCCCTGTTCCCTGAGTGCACCCCCCAGATTATTGTGGGCCTTGGCGTTGTCCGGCTTCAGCGCCAAGGCCTGCTGGTAACTGTCAATTGCTCCGCCCATGAGCCCTTCCCCAAGCACAATCCCCAGATTGTTATATGCCTCGGCAAAGTCCGGTTTGAGCGCTATAGCCTGCCGGTAACTGGCAACCGCCTCGTCCAGCAAACCCTGATCCGCGAGTGCAAGCCCCAAATTATTATATGCATCGGCAAAGTCCGGTTTGAGCGCCAAGGCTTGCCGGCAACTGGCAATCGCCTCGTCAAGGACCCCCTGATCCCTGAAAGTGAGTCCCAGATTGCTATATGCATCGGCAAAATCCGGTTTGAGCGCTATGGCCTGCCGGTAGCTGGCAATCGCCTCGTCCAAAAGCTCCTGTTCCCTGAGTGCGTTCCCCAGATTGAAGTGTGCCTCGGCGTTGTCCGGCATGATCTGCAGAACCCGCCGGAAACAAGCAGCTGCCTGGTCTGGCAAATCCTGCTGCTGGAGTGTCAGCCCCAGATTGCTGTGCGCATCGGCAAAGTTCGGGTTGAGTGCTATAGCCTGCCGGTAACTGGCAACCGCCTGCTCCAGTAAACCTTGCGACTGGAATATATTCCCCAGATTGTTGTGAAACCCCGGCTCGGATGGGCGGGCCTTAATCGCCCTGCCGATAAGCTCCATGGCCAGCTCGCCGTTGCCCATCTCGTCCGCGATCAGTCCTGACAGGTGCAGGGCATCCGGCTCGTTGGGAACCACCTGGAGTATTTGCCGATAAATGCTGTCGGCCTGCTGTAACTGCCCGGCCTGGTGATATTGCACGGCCAGCTGTAATTGCTGGTTTACGGATTGCGCGGAATCGTATGATGCTCCCGCCCCATTGTTTCCTAGGGCCTTACCACCGTCGCCGGGGGAAGGTGCGGCAGGATGTTCGGTATGCGAGTTGTCAGGATTGCGAGAGTTTTGGAAAAACTTTTGCAGCCAATTGAGCATATGAAATTAAGGAAAAATAGTTGGCCTGCTGTTGCCAGATTCAAACGTTAGCCAGTGGACTGGCTCCCAGCGCATTCAGGAACGCGCACACCGCCGAATAAGGAAACTACAACATATCTGTCCGGGAATCCAGCACCAAATTCCATTTTCCGCCGCAAAGCGGAAAACACAATTACCCGGAATCCGGGGAATGCTGTTGAATCAAGTCTCCAGCGCCCGCAACTCCGCATTGGTGTAGCGCATGCGGCTGGACAGCACGCTGGCCAGACCCTCCATGAATGCCACGGCCAGTTTTTTGTGATCTTCGGCCAGCGCGTTGAAAGCCTTGCGCGACAGCACGTAAAGTTCGGTGTCGGTAAACGCCACCGCATCGGCGGAACGCACGCCGCCGTCGAGGAAGGACATTTCGCCAAAAAATGCACCGCGTCCGAAGGTGCCGAGATGGTGACTCTGCGTTGCGGAGATCGGCAGCATGATGCGCACCGCGCCCTTGCGGATCAGGTACAGTTCGTCACCGGCATCGGTCACCTGGAAGATTTTTTCGCCGGCCTTGCAGGAGCGTTTTTCCATGCATTGTTCCAGCTCGGCGAGCGTTTCCGCCTTGCGTCCCTTGAAGATTTCGAGTTCGTGCAGTTCGAGCGCAGCGCGCTCGTCGATCTCGCAAATAGCACCGGCCAGGATCTGGTCCTCGACCCATTCCAGTGCCTCGTCCAGTTCGCCGAACACGCGCACCGGATTTCCCGGGCGCACCAGGCCGACCTGGTCGAAATATTCCTGCATGTCCTGGCCCGTGGGCAGGCTTTTCGGCAGCTGACTAAGCAGCAGGAAGCCGTTGCGCTCTTCCATCATGTCCTTGACCTGGTCCAGCATGTGGGCGGCGGTGACGTCGACAGATTGCACGCGGCGCATATCGAGAATTAAAAAATCGCGGGTTTTCAGTTCCGGTTCCAGCGCGGTATAGAGCTGGTTGGTGGTGCCGAAGAACAGGCTGCCTTGCAGTTCGACCACGACGCCGCGCTCGCCGCGCGCGAGCAGGATTTCCATTTCTTCCTTGGTGCGTACCCGTTTCGAGAATGTTTCGGTACAGGCCACTTTGCGTCGCACCACGGTGCCGCCGATCTGTTCGCGGATGAACAGGAACACGGCCAGCACGATGCCGGTGCCCGAGGCCGCGATCAGGCTGGCCGTCAATGCCACGGCAACCACCGCAGCAATGACGACAAAGTCGAGGATGGTGGAGCGCTGCCTGAGCAGCCTGAAGCTGTGGCGGTCGATCATGCGCACGCCGACCACGATCAGGATTGCGGCCAGTCCCGCCACCGGCACCCAGGAGATCAGCGTGCCCAGCACCAGGAAGGCGGCCAGTGCCAGCACGCCTTCAATGACGCCCGATATCCGGGTCACGCCTCCGCTCGACATGTTGACCAGCGTCGCCCCCATCTGGCCGGCGCCAGGCATGCCGCCGCATATGGCGGAAGTCACATTGCCGAGGCCCTGGCCGATCAGTTCGCGGTTGGAGTCGTGGCGCGAGTGGGTCAGCGCATCGAGCACCATGCAGGTCTTCAATGTATCGATGGACAATAGTACGGCCAGCGTCAGCGCCGGCACGGCGATGTACTTGATCTGGGTCAGGCCGATGTCGCCTGCGGCATGAAAGCGGGCACTCATCACATCGGTGAAGCTGCCGCCCCCGCCCAGATTGAGCGCGCCGACGACGAAGTGGTTGCCTTGCAGCGTGAGCAGGGCCGGGTCAGCCAGCCCACACAGGAAATAGGCCGCCATGCCCGTCAGCAGCGCAAGTATTGCGGCCGGCACCAGGCGGATGAAGCGCGGCGCGACGAGCATCACGACCAAGGTCACCGCGCCGACCACCAGGCTTTGCCATTTCCAGATGCCGGGCGCGGCGAGCGCAGTCCAGATGCTCATTTCCTTGGCTGCGCCAAGGAAGATCGGTACCTGGCTGCCGATGATGATCAGGCCGACGCCGGACAGATAGCCGCTCACCACGGGGTAGGGCATGTATTTGATCAACTGGCCGAGGCGCACCGTGCCGAACAGTATCTGCAACAGGCCGGCCAGCAGGCCGAGCAGTGCGAACAGCAGCAGCGCGGCGCCGGGGCTGCCGCCACCCTGCATGTACTCGATGGCGAAGGCCGACATCACCGCTGCCGCCGGCGCGCACGGCGCGGTGACCAGCCGGTTGGTACCGCCCATCGCCGGGGCGACCATGCCGAGCGCGATGGTGCCGAGGATGCCGGCCAGCGCACCCTGCGCAACGTAGGAAGTGCCGAGTGGGGAATAGATGGTGACGCCGAAAGCGATGGCCGAAGGCAATGCGACCAGCATCGCGGCAAGGCCGCCCCAGAAATCTCCCACTTCAGGTTTAGGCAGTTTCATGGTCGTCATTTTGACCCGCCGCTTTCTGTCCAGAAAACTGTATATATGGTTTCACAATACCGCGCTTTACACAATATGCAGTAGCCCATAAGCCGCCTAATTTTTCGGCTCTTCTTCCTTCTTCTTACCCTTCTTGCCGAACAGTCCTTCGACGAAGCCACCGACTTTCGCGCCCACCGAAGTGCCCACGCCCGGCCCCAGGATCATGGTACCGATGGCCGCACCGGTCATGGTGCCACCGCTAGGATACAGCAGCGGCGCATCGACCGTACCCGCCACGGTCAGCGCAATGCCGGTGTGCAGCGATTTGACCTGGGCATTGATGCGGCCCGACAGTTTTTTCTGCGGCGAAATGCCGACCTCGCCGCCGTCGACGGCGAAGGCACCCGAGGTGATTTGAAGTTGCGTGAAAAGATAGCCGCCGTTTGCCATCGCGAGATGCCCGGTCAACTCGTCGAAGCGGGTTTCACCACCGGCCTCTGGCTTCTTGATCAGGCTGCTGGCGGCCTTTTCGATATCCACGCCGTGAATCACGCCGTGTTGAACGTCGAACTGCGTCTCCAGTTTCAATGCACCCACCAACTGGCTCGCGGACGCGGCCGAAGCAGAGAATACCGGCTTGGCATCGAGCTTGCCGCTGATGCCCGCATCGGGCGACAGCATGGAAGCAATCTGCTGCAGTTCCAGATGGTTGATGTCGAACTCGCCCTCGACATGCATCCCTTTGCGCCAGTCGAAGCTTGCCTTGCCGTTCACCGTGCCGCCATAGAGCGCGGCGCTCACCTCGGGGAAGTCGGCGCCGTCGCCCGTCGCCGTGCCCTTGATGACCAGTTCGTCGAGCAGCAGCGGTGGACCGAACGGCAGGGTCCATGTCTTTGCGCTGGCGTCGATCAGGTATTGCTTGCCGAAGCGGATGGTTGCCTTGAGCTTGCCGTCGCGCGTGGACAGCGTTGCGCGTTCGGGCGCACCCTTGCCATCGAACACGACGCGCGCGCCTAGCGGGCCGAAATGCGCCTTGCCGAGTTCGATCTGCGCGTTGTCGAGGCGGATGTTTTCAATGCGGAAAGCCGGTGGTTGCGCGGGTGCTGTCTTATTCTGCCCCGCCAGCGCCGCAATTCCCTCGAGCCCGTGCCGGGTCAAGGTCAGGCCGTCCAGTTCGATGTTGCGAATGATTGCGGTTGGCCCCAGCAGTGAGATCAGGTCGGGCGTCACGCGCACCTCGTCGAGCTTGAGGTCTGCGCCCTTGCCGACCGTAATGCCGCTGAGCGTGACATGCGGCAACGGCAACGCAAGCAGCCGGATGCTTTTTATCTGCACCGGCTGGCCGAGCGCGGCCGTAGCCTGTTTTTCGATTTGCGGCAGGTAGCTGCCGAGGGGCACAAGGAAGGGCAATGCCGCCGCGACGATCAGCAGCAGCACGAGTGCGATCAATATGCGTTTAAGCCACTTCATGCCATTTCGTACCGCGTTCCGGCGGCCCACGGGGGACAACGCCTGTTATGGAATCTCTGCCTCGTGCACGCAGAACCCGGAGATGTTTTCCAGTATACGCTGCAATGCGCGGTTCGCCGCAACCACCCCGCCGTAGGGGGTTTCGCTCGGCGCGGTTTCGGTCTCGTTGAATACCCGGGTGGCTAGCACCCGGTTGCTGCGCACGTCAATGAGTTGCGCGCGCAGCGTGAATTCCACCTTGCTCGGCTTCACTCGAAAATCCTGCTGCAGGCGAACCAGTTCGGTATCCAGCCTGAGGTCGGCCGGCACCGCACTCGGTGCGCGCACCACGGCGCGGAATCCGCCGCTCTGCTCCAGTGCTTGCGCCAGCAACGGCGCCAGCATGTGCGCCGGCGTGTCGGCCCAGCGATTGACGGCAAAGTAATCCAGCTTGTATGGCTGCTGCACGTAAGCCATCTGCGGCGTATCGAAGCCTGGCAAAGCATGCGGCATGCCGACTTCGATCACCAGGTTGCGCTTCACCGGCGCGGCCTTGATCGAGGCTTTCGCGTCGAGCAGGTAGAGATTGACGTTTTGCGCCGGCGGCGCGTGCAGGCCGGCGCAACCGGCCAGCAACAGGAGCGGGGCCAGCAACAGGAGCGGGGCGGACGATTTCATCGCTTTATTCTCCGGGACCACGTTTGGCGGGCTGCTTGCCATACAGCAGCATGCTCGGGTTTTGCTCAAGCTCGTTGCTGATGCGCTGCAGCGAACCGGTAAGGTCGCGCAGCTGCATCACCAGTTGCTGGACTTCCGGCAGCGTCTCGCTGGTGAACTGGCGGGCGTTTTTCAGTGTACCGCTCGCACTTGTCCCAAGGCCGAGCTGCGTCAGTTCGTCGGTGATGCGCGCGGTGTTCTTCATTGCGTGCGCCGCATCAACCAGGCTGGTATCGATCAGCCTGGAGCGTCCCGCCAGCGTGCCCGACAGTTTCCGCAGATCGGCCAGCGTCTGCCTGAACGCACGACGGTTGTCCGCATCCAGCAGCATGTTGAGATTCTCGCTGGTTCTGTTGAGATTGGTAAGCAGTGTGGTGACCGCGGTATCGAGCCGTGTCATCAGCGAGGGCCCGGCCTTGATCACCGGGTATTTCGCGCCCGGCTGTTTTTGCAGCGGCGGGGAGCTACGGCCACCGCCGGTCAGCTCGACGAAAGCAAGACCGGTCAGGCCCTGGGTCTGCAGCACGGCCACCGTATCCACCTTGACCGGGGTGCCGCGCTCGATGGCCAGCGTCAGTTGCACCTGTTCGACGTTGCCCGGCGCAAGCGCGATCTTGCGCACGCGGCCGACCTCGACGCCGCGATAACGTACCGGCGCATTGACATTGAGCCCGGCCACCGAATCGTTCATGTAGGTCTGGTAGGTATCGTACGCGGTGGTATACGACTTGCCGCTGCTCAACCACAGCGTGAAGCCGATCAGCGCCGCGCCGAGCACCAGTACGAATGCGCCGACCAGCGCGAAATTTACTTTTTCTTCCATGCCTGTTCACGCGCGGCGCGTCCGCGCGGCCCGTAAAAATATTCACGTATTACCGGGTGTTCCATTTGCGCCAGTTCGTCCATAGTCCCCGTGCCGAGGATATGGCCACCGTCCAGTACGCCAACACGATCCGCTGCCCGCCACAGCAGATCCAGATCGTGCGTAACCATCATGATGGTCAGTCCGAGCGCGTCGCGCAAGCTGCGCACCAGTTCGTCGATGCCACTGGCACTCAATGGATCGAGGCCGGCAGTCGGCTCGTCGAGGAACAGCAGCTCCGGATCAAGCGCGATCGCGCGCGCCAGCGCCGCGCGTTTGCGCATCCCGCCCGAGAGCTCGCTCGGGTATTTGGCGCCGGCATCGGCCGGCAATCCGGTCAGGGCGATTTTCACCGCGGCCACCTCCTCGATCAGGTGCGGACTCAACTGTGTATGTTCGTGCAGCACCATGCCGACATTCTCCGCCACTGTCAGCGAACTGAACAGTGCACCGCGTTCGAACATCACGCCCCAGCGCCGACGCAACGGCAACGCCTGTTCGTCACCGAGGCCGATGGTTTCCTGCCCGAACACGCGGATCGAGCCGGATTGCGGCCGCAACAGCATGATGATCGCGCGCAGCAGCGTCGACTTGCCGCAGCCGCTGCCGCCGACCAGCGCGAAAATCTCGCCCGGCTGCACAGCCAGGCTGACACCCTTGTGTACCTCGGCGGCACCGTAGCTGGTATGCAGGTCGCGGATGTCGATGACGGCGGGTTGCGCGGTATTCATATCTTGAGCCAGTTGAATACCACCGAGAACAACGCGTCAGCGACGATCACCAGGAAGATCGACTGCACCACACTCACCGTCGTTCGCCGGCCCACGCTGTCGGCGCTGCCGCCGACCCGCAGGCCCTGGAAGCAGCCGACCAGCGCGATGATCGCGGCAAATACCGGCGCCTTGGCGATGCCGGTCATGAACGAGGACAGATGGATTGCGTCGCCGAGGCGGTTGAGGAACACGTCGAAGCTGACATCCAGCTTGGAGCGCGCCATCAGCATGCCGCCGAGCACGCCGGTCACATCGCAGTACACCGTGAGCAGCGGCAGTGCGATGATCAGCGCAATCATCTTGGGCAACACCAGCAGTTCGTGGGTGCCGACACCGATGGTGCGCAACGCATCGATTTCCTCGGTCACCTTCATGGTGCCGATCTGCGCGGCATAGGCCGAACCGGAACGGCCAGCAACGATGATCGCGGTCAGCAGCGGCGCCAGTTCGCGCAGCATGGACAAGCCGACCAGGTCGGCGATGAAGATATTGGCGCCGAAGCGCTGCAACTGGTCCGCACCCTGATAGGCGATCACGATACCCATCAGGAACGACAGCAGGCCGGTGATCGGCAACGCCTCGAAACCGGCGGTCTGCAGATTGTGCAGGATGGGGCGCCAGCGGATGCGCCCCGGATGGAGGAGCGAGCGGAACAGTACGGTCGCACTTTCACCGGTAAAGGCCAGCATGTCATATATCCCGTGCATGCCATCCCAGGCCCAGTGTCCGACGCTTGCCAGCAGGCCGCTTTCAGGTGGCACGACCGGTTCCAGAGCAGCGGCGCGCGCCGTAATCAGTTTCAGCAATGCATCGAATTCAGGGCGCAGCTCGCGGAGCACTACGCTGCGCCCCTGCTGCTCGAGCATGCGGATGGTGCGGTGCAGCAGCCAGGCGCCGGAGGTATCCAGGGCGGAGATGGCAGAACCGTCGAGCGCCAGCTCTGCAGCCGTCGGCCAGGGAATGCTCGACAACTGACGTTCCAGCCGGGCGATGCCGCGCACGGTCCATGCACCAGTGCAATGCACTGCTGCCGTACCGGGCGTAACCTCTATGCTTGCCGGCGACTGCCTCGCCTGCTCGACTGCCATTGGCGCGACTCCCTGAAATCGAAAACCATTACCCGATTAGTCGAATGCCGTATCGCCCTCCGCCACCTCGTCGCCCGCTTTGATATTGCGGAAGTCGAACAGGCCGGCGTCGAGCATGTGCGACGGAACGATGTTCTGCATCGCGGTAAAAATGGAGCGCGTACGTCCCGGGTATTCGCGCTCCCATTGTGCCAGCATCTGCTTGATGTTCTGGCGCTGCAGGTTTTCCTGCGAACCGCACAGGTTGCACGGGATGATCGGGAATTCCATGCCGCGCGCATAGCGTGCGATGTCGTGCTCGGTGCAGTAGGCGAGCGGGCGGATCACCACGTGGTCGCCCTTGTCGGTAACCAGCTTGGGCGGCATCGCCTTCATCTTGCCGCCGAAGAACATGTTGAGGAACAGCGTCTCCACCATGTCGTCGCGGTGATGGCCAAGCGCGATCTTGTTCGCGCCGAGCTCGCCCGCCACGCGGTAAATGACGCCGCGGCGCAGGCGCGAGCACAGCGAACAGGTGGTCTTGCCTTCGGGAATCTTCTCCTTGACGATGGAATAGGTGTCCTGCGTTTCGATGTGGTATTCGATGCCGATGCTGTTCAGGTAATTCGGCAGCACGTCGGCTGGGAAACCCGGCTGCTTCTGGTCGAGGTTCATCGCGATCAGTTTGAAATCGACCGGCGCGCGCTTCTGCAGTATGCGCAGGATATCGAGCAGGGTGTAGGAATCCTTGCCGCCGGACAGGCACACCATCACGGTGTCGCCTTCCTCGATCATGTTGAAGTCGGCGAT
>CAZMSI010000067.1:0-9058 GCA_964568895.1 uncultured Sideroxydans sp.
TCGACCGGCGCCAGCTTGAAACCGCTGTTGCGCAGGTCCACCGATGAATAGAACGGCACGGTGCGTTCCTGCCACTGGGTGCGGAACCAGTGTTCGATGGCAGGCTGCGCATCCAGCATGCGGCGCTCGAGGTCGAGCAGCGGACCGTTCAGTGCAGTAGTGAGATGAGGGACCATGACGGGCAAACGACGAGTTGTATCAATATGCATTCTAACGGAAGGCAGGGGTTTAGACAGCCTTGCATGAGGTGTTAGAATCCTGCCCTTTATTTCAATTACCCCGGATCAAGAGCCTCAACCCATGCTTTCCACCGCAAACATCACCATGCAGTTCGGCGCCAAGCCGTTGTTCGAAAACGTTTCCGTGAAATTCGGCGACGGCAATCGCTACGGTCTGATCGGCGCCAACGGCTGCGGCAAATCCACTTTCATGAAAATCCTCGGCCGCGACCTGGAACAAACCTCGGGTGAGGTCATGCTGGACAAGGGCGAGCGTCTGGGCAAGCTGCGGCAGGACCAGTTCGCCTATGAGGACCAGCGCGTGCTGGACGTAGTGATGATGGGCCACGAGGAAATGTGGGAAGCGATGTCGGAACGCGATGCGATCTACGCTAACCCGGACGCGACGGAAGAAGACTACATGCGCGCGGCCGACCTGGAGGCAACTTTTGCCGAGTACGACGGCTATACCGCCGAGGCACGCGCCGGCGAATTGCTGCTCGGCGTAGGCATTGCCATCGAACTGCACAACGGCCCGATGCGCGAAGTGGCGCCCGGCTTCAAGCTGCGCGTGTTGCTGGCACAGGCGTTGTTCTCCAACCCGGACATTCTGTTGCTGGATGAGCCGACCAACAACCTCGACATCAACACCATCCGCTGGCTGGAAGGCGTGCTCAACGCACGCAACAGCACCATGATCATCATCTCGCACGACCGCCACTTTCTGAACAGTGTGTGCACCCACATGGCCGACCTGGACTACGGCAAGATCACCGTGTACCCGGGCAACTACAATGACTACATGCTGGCCTCGACCCAGGCGCGCGAGCAGCAGGCCGCAGATAACGCCAAGGCCAAGGAAAAGGTCGCCGAACTGAAGGCTTTCGTCGCGCGTTTCTCGGCCAATGCCTCCAAGGCCAAACAGGCCACTTCGCGTGCGCGCCAGATCGACAAGATCAAGATCGAAGACATCAAGCCCTCCAGCCGTCAGTACCCGTTCATCCGCTTCGAGTACGACGACAAGGACAAACTGCACCGTACCGCAGTCGAGGTGCAGAAAATGGCCAAGGGTTTCGACAGGGTGCTTTTTTCCAACGTGAATTTCCGCATCGACGCCGGCGAGAAGGTTGCCATCATCGGCCCCAACGGCATCGGTAAAACCACCCTGCTGCGCTGCCTGGTCGGCGACCTCGCCCCGGATACCGGCACCATCAAGTGGACCGACAAGGCCAGGCTCGGCTACTACGCCCAGGACCACGCCGCCGACTTCGCCGACGACAAGCCGATGATGGAATGGATGACGGAATGGCGCGGTCCCAGCGACGACGACCAGGTGGTGCGCGGCACGCTGGGCCGCTTGCTGTTTTCCGGCGATGACGTGAAGAAAAACGTGAAAGTGCTGTCCGGCGGCGAGAAGGGCCGTATGCTGTTCGGCAAGCTGATGCTGCAGAAACCCAACGTGCTGCTGATGGACGAACCGACCAACCACATGGACATGGAGGCCATCGAGTCGCTGAACACTGCGCTCGACCTGTTCAAGGGCACGCTGGTGTTCGTCAGCCATGACCGCGAATTCGTTTCCTCGCTGGCCACGCGCATCATCGAAATCTCCGACAAGGGCGTCACCGATTACCACGGCACCTATGAGGAGTATCTGCGCAGCCAGGAGATCGCTGACTGACGCAGGGAAAACTTGCGAGTTGCAGGCCGCAATCCGCATGCAGGGCAGTACAAAATTCCGGGCCAGCGGCGAAATACAGGTAACGGTACAATACCTGCCTCAATCCTGTTTGTAACGAGGAACTGTTGCATGAGCGAGCGTCGCTATACACTGACCATTG
The DNA here is from genome assembly GCA_964568895.1 of uncultured Sideroxydans sp. Lineage (GTDB taxonomy): Bacteria > Pseudomonadota > Gammaproteobacteria > Burkholderiales > Gallionellaceae > RI-121. The sequence goes on from CAZMSI010000067.1 coordinate 2,060, forward strand.
CCTGCCCGGATCGGGTCGGCATTATTGCTGCAGTCAGCGGCTTCATTGCGCAACACGGCGGTTTCATCGTCGAGGCAAGCTACCACACCGATCTGGAGTCGCAACGCTTTTTCATGCGTCAGGAAATCCTCGCTGCATCGCTATCGCCGGGCCTGACAGAATTTCATGCGCAATTCACCAGCATGGCGGCAGAATTCGACATGGATTGGCGCATCAGCGATTCGGCAACGAAAAAACGCATCGTCATCCTGATCAGCAAACAGGATCATTGCCTGAACGATCTGCTGCACCGCTGGCGAAGCGGCGAGCTGGAGGTAGATATCCCCTGCGTGATTTCCAACCACGAAGACCTGCGCGGCTTTGTCGAATGGCATGGCATTCCGTTTCATTGCGTGGATATGACCGACAAGACCGCCGCCTTCGAGAATATCGAACATCTGTTCAAGCAACACCACGGCGACACCATGGTGCTGGCGCGTTTCATGCAGATCATACCGCCGCAGCTGTGCGAACGTTATGCCGGCCGCATTATCAACATTCATCACAGCTTCCTGCCTTCCTTCGCCGGCGCCAGGCCCTATCACCAGGCCTACCAGCGCGGTGTGAAACTGATCGGGGCGACCTGCCATTACGTTACCGAGGATCTGGATGCCGGCCCCATCATCGAGCAGGACACGGTACGCATCGATCACGGCGATACGGTGGAAGACATGGTGCGCTACGGGCGCGACATCGAGAAAACCGTGCTGGCGCGCGGCCTGCGTTACCATGTGGAGGATCGCGTACTGGTCTGCGGCAACAAGACGATCGTGTTTCGCTGAGCCGCAAGCTGCCGGCGCAACCAGCGGCGTTTAAGGTTGTTTCCGCAGCAGCGCGGCGATCTGTTTTTTGGGTTTAGCTTCGCGATTGGGCGCCGGCTCTTCGGCCTTAGCGGCAACAGGAGAAGGCTCATAGGGCTTCATAAACCAGTCGTCCGCCGGCTCGGTTTCCTTGCCGTGACTTGCCCGGGTATGTGCCCGGCGCGGTGCAGAAGACAATTCCACCTGTTCGCGCGGTAGTTCGCGCTTGAGCAATCTTTCAATATCCCTGAGCCGCCGCTCTTCCTCTTTGTCCACCAGCGAAAGCGCTTCGCCGCTGGCGCCCGCGCGGCCGGTGCGGCCGATGCGATGAACATAATCTTCGGCGTGCGACGGCAGTTCGTAGTTGACCACCAGCGGCAACTGGTCTATGTCCAACCCCCGTGCCGCCACGTCGGTTGCCACCAGCACGGCGATTTTGCCGACCTTGAACGCTTCCAGCGCCTTCATACGCTCCAGCTGGCTCTTGTCACCATGTATGGCGTCGGCGGCAATACCATCACGCTCCAGCATTCTCGCCAGACGCGCCGTAGTCAGTTTGGTACGGGTGAATACCAGCACCTGGCTGATGCCGCGCGCATGAATCAGATCGGCCAGCACCCTGAATTTTTTATCATGCTCAACCAGCATCACCGATTGCTTGACCGTTTCCGCGGCCGTATTGCGGCGCGCCGTTTCCACGGTAACGGGATGCACCAGAAAATCTTGCGCCAGCTTCTTGATGTCGTCGGAAAAAGTGGCCGAAAACAGCAGGGTCTGCCTTTGCCTGGGCAACAACGCAAGAATGCGCTTGAGATCCGGCATGAAACCCATATCCAGCATGCGATCGGCCTCGTCCAGCACCAGCATCTGCACCTGGTTAAGCATCAGGTTGCGGCTTTCCACATGGTCCAGCAGACGCCCGGGGGTGGCCACCAGAATTTCCACGCCCTTCATCAATGCAGGCTTTTGCGTCCTGATATCCACGCCACCGAATACCACAGTGGAGCGCAATGGAACATGTCTGGAATATGTTTCCACGCTTTCGCCGACCTGGATTGCCAGTTCCCGCGTTGGTGCCAGAATCAGTACCCGCACCGGATGGCGCGCCGGCGATGCGCTGGCGCTGGCATGTGGCAGCAGGCGCTGCAGCAGCGGCAAAGTAAAGGCAGCCGTCTTGCCGGTGCCGGTCTGCGCCATCGCCATCAAATCGCGTCCCGCCAGGACGTGCGGGATGGCCTGCACCTGGATTGGCGTCGGCTCGGTATACCCCTGCTCCTTGATGGCACGCAAAATCTGCGGATCAAGGCCCAGTGATGAAAACGGAATATTGTTTGCTGCAGGTTGTTCCATGTGTTCCCGCATTATACCGGAGCACCGCGCACTTAGCCCTGCTTGCATGAACAGCTTATGTCAGCGCAATTAACCGGATGATTTTTAATGTACTTAAATAGTACAGTAACAAAGCCGCCACCTTAAATAACCATTTTACCATGTTGTTTATATGGTTATTTCTGGCTATTGCCGCTTGTGCCATCGATTGTTTAATGGCAATATTCGATTGGCACATGGTTGTATGCAAAGCCAATCTTAATGGTTGGCCGATGGTGCTTCAAGGACTGCCGGCTCCGTTGTGGAGGTGGATAAATTCTAGAAATAGTTACTTTTAAGTAGGGGATAAATTATGACTAGTTGGGTGCCATTTTTTGTTTTTTCGCCGTTTTTGCTGCTGGGTCTTGCCATAATTTTTGGCCCAAAATAATAACGACCCAAGTATTGCAAGATCGGAAAAGGCCCGGCCCAGACCGGGCCTTATTCATTCCGGCACTGCCTTGTCATGCACACCAAAAAAAGGGCGCCTTACGGCGCCCAAACCAATACCCTTGGGGGGTCTTGGGGAGGAGACTGTTATTCCACGCGCTCTCCGTGAAGTGCAATGTCCAGACCTTCGCGTTCCTGTTCTTCGGTAACACGCAGTCCCATGACAATGTCCAGCACCTTGAGAATGATGAAAGTCATCACAGCTGTGTAGGCGATGGTTATGCCCACGCTTTCTGCCTGGATCCACAGTTGGCCCATGCTGCCGGCTGTGCCGCCGATGGATTCAACCGCGAAGACACCGGTCAGCAACGCACCGACGATACCGCCAATGGCGTGTACGCCGAACGCATCCAGTGAATCATCGTAGCCCAGCATCCCTTTCAGGGAAGTAGCAGCCCAGAAGCAGATCACGCCAGCTGCGACACCAATTACCAGGGAACCTACCGGGCCAACGAAACCGGAAGCCGGGGTGATGGCAACCAGGCCAGCCACTGCGCCGGATGCGATACCCAGTACGCTGGGCTTGCCCTTGACGATCCATTCAGCAAACATCCAGCCCAGAGCTGCAGCAGCGGTAGCGATCTGGGTAACAGCCATGGCCATACCGGCACGGCCGTCAGCAGCCACCGCAGAACCCGCATTGAAACCGAACCAGCCAACCCACAGCATCGCTGCACCGATTACGGTCAGGACCAGGTTATGCGGCGCCATCGGCTCTTTGCCATAACCGATACGTGGGCCAAGCATCAGTGCGGTAACCAGGCCTGCAACACCGGCGTTGATGTGCACCACGGTGCCGCCGGCGAAGTCCAGTACGCCCAGATCCCACAGGAAACCACCATCGCCAGACCACACCATATGAGCGATTGGCGAATACACCACCAGCGACCAGATCGTCATGAACACCAGCATGGTAGAGAACTTCATGCGGTCTGCAAATGCACCGGTGATCAGGGCCGGAGTAATGATGGCAAACGTCATCTGGAAGGTCATGAACACCGATTCCGGAATACCGCCAGTCATGCTCTTCATGTCCATACCGTTCAGGAATGCATGGTTCAGGCTGCCGAAGAAGGAATAGAAGTTGGTGACGCCCTTGGTCATGCCCGTGGTATCGAAGGCAATGCTGTAGCCTGCCACCATCCACACCACCGATATCAGCGCGGTAATGGCGAAACTCTGCATCATGGTGCCCAGTACGTTCTTCTTGCGCACCATACCGCCGTAGAACAGAGCCAGGCCAGGGATGGTCATCAACAGCACCAGGGCGGTTGAACTCAACATCCATGCAGTTGCGCCGGTGTCGAGTCCGTCGGCAAACGACGGGGCCGCAAAACCGCACAGTCCGGCCAGCAGCGTGAAAAGTACTAATGATTTTTTCATGGCATGGCTCCTTACAAGGCTTCTGCGCCGGTTTCACCGGTGCGGATGCGAATTACTTGTGCAATATCGTGGATAAAGATCTTGCCGTCGCCGATCTTGCCGGTCTTGGCGGTCTTTTCGATTGCCTCGATAACCTGATCCAGCATGGATGCGGCAACTGCAGCTTCCAGCTTGATCTTGGGCAGGAAATCCACGACATACTCGGCACCCCGGTACAGCTCGGTGTGCCCCTTTTGCCGTCCGAAGCCCTTGACTTCAGTGACGGTGATCCCTTGCACGCCGATGGCGGACAAGGCTTCACGCACTTCGTCGAGCTTGAATGGCTTGATGATGGCGGTAACCATTTTCATTTCACTCTCCTTGAGCTTTAGAAATAGAGGGGGCGGCGGAAACCGCCCCGTAGTTTTACATCGACTTACTGAGGGTCAACACGGCAGTGCCTTTGCCGGGATCATATGTGGCGCCAGCAGGGCCCCAAAGAGTGCCAGCAGGTTCATTGGTATTGCTATACATCAGCGACACCGAATAGCCACTGCCTATATCCTTGCCGATACTGACGTTGTAATCGGAATAGTCGCACCCAATACAACCTGTACCCGCGAATTTTTGCTTGCCGTAATGGGCACCCAGCGAAAAGTCACTCGGCAACGGGACGCTTGCGCTCAGGTCAATATAGTCGCTTCCTTTTGTGTCAATCAAGCCAAAGAGGTCACCCAGGCTGCGGGAATACTTCAGCGTTACCCATTTGTAGCCAATGGCACCATAGATCTCGTTGGTGTTGGCACTGGGGACGCCGGGAAAATAAGTGCCCGGATAGTTGTAACGCAGGAAGCCGACGTCGTAAGTAAAGTCAGTGGCGAAACTGTTGCTGATTCCAAGGTAGGTATCCAGCTCGACACTGGCGCTGGCGGCAGCGCCCGTATCCTGTATCCAGCTAATGTTGGAGCCCCAGACACCGGCATAGATACCGCTCGGGCCCGCATAGTCAAAACCACCCTGCAATGCCGGCTTGTGCCCGGTTTGCGTCATACCACGGAACAGGTAATCGGTCGTCAAGGCGACATTCGCAGAAAACGGTGAATCCGCCATTGCAGGCATCGCAGCCAAAGTACCCAGTAAAGCCACCAACAGTTTGCTCTTTTGCATGATGTTTCCTCTCTCTAGATGAAGGTTAAGCGGGATAAAATATCCACGCCATCCTAATAGCAGGTTCCATGCCACATGGATTTCTTAAATAAAATCAATATTGTTTTTGATCTCCCCCAATCCCGGCTCGGGAGGCCGCCCACATTTCGTGCAAAGAACATATCCGCGTGCACGATTCAGGTGCAAGGGATGAAAATACGAAAATATCCGGAGAAACGAAGGGGCATTTAAAGAAAAAAGGCCATGCAAAAAAGCATGGCCCCGGAGCAATTGCCGAGCGGCGTCAGCCGCTTTGGCAATGTCTAGAACGAACGGCCAACGGACAGAACTACAGTGCCCTTGCCCAGATCGCGGTTGAGAATGTGATAGAAGGTGCCGGCGCCGGTTGCAGCATTCGTCTTGCTGTACGCCAGCCCCAGATCGAACCCACCCAACTCCTTCGAAACGCCCAGTCTGTAATCCGTGTACGATGGATTGGCGCCTGCCGCCGTCAGGGTGTCGGCGGTAGTTCCTTTATATGTCTGTTTGCCCACATGCGCGCACACGGTCAGGCCTTCGGCAACCGGAACATCGGCGTTGACCTCAAGATAGCTGGTACCCTTGGCCATGCTGACACCGAATGTGTCGCCCAAGCTGTAGGAATATTTCGCCGTCAGCCATTTATAGCCGACGGTACCGTAAACCTCGTCGGTATTGGCCTTGGTTACGCCAGGCGCATAGGTACCCGGGAAGTTATAGCCCATGAAACCGGCGTCGTAACGAAAGCCGTTGGCCAGCTCATTCTTGAAACCGACAGAAATGTCGAGCTCGAGGCTGGAATTGGAAGCCCCCTCCGGAGGAAGCGCATTGGCAACCCGGTCTGCGGCAAGATCACTGAAAAAACTGCTGCTGGATGCTTCGACCTCGGCATAAACTCCGCTGGAATGCTCATAGGCAAAGCTACCCTGGATTCCCGGTTTGCCGCCGGTTTGCGCAATTCCGCGATAGACGTATTGGCTCACCAGACGCACCTCCCCGGAGAACGGAGAATTACCACCTGCTTCCTGCGCCACTGCGGGCAATGCCGCCAGCGCGCCCAATATACCAATCAACAACTTACTTTTTTGCATCACAACTCCCCCCTTCATTTTAGTAATAACCGGACATAAGATATGCCGCTTTATCAATAAAGCTCGTACTTTGTCTTCACCAATCTTGATTTCAAATCGGTTTGAATAACCTGCACAACCAGGCGCAACGGTATCGAATAGCACCGTGCATGACAGTGCCACTTGCCCATCCTGCGGGAGTGGCTTATGGTACGAGCTGAAGTTTGCTTAATTATTCTTAATTCAAGCTTAATATTTTTATAATCAAATTGTAACGGAAAAGCCATGAACAACCCCAAATTCCTCGACGACATTTCCGCCAGGCTGAATGAAGCCGCGGCCAACAGCCCGCTCAAGGATTTCGAGAAAAACGCCCGCGCCTTGCTGGGCCAGGGCTTCGCCAGGCTGGACCTGGTGACCCGCGAGGAATTCGACCTCCAGACCGAGCTGCTGGCCCGTACCCGGCGCAAGCTGGAGGAGCTTGAGGCGCACGTCGCCGCGCTGGAAGCGCACACAAAGCCATAACTCATGTCGCTCGCGGTCCTGCACAGCCGCGCCCTCTCCGGCATGGACGCCACGCCGGTCACGGTCGAAGTGCATCTGGCCAACGGCCTGCCCAGCTTCACCATCGTTGGCCTGCCCGAGGCCGAGGTCAAGGAAAGCAAGGATCGCGTGCGCGCAGCCCTGCAGAACTGCCAGTTCGATTTCCCGGTCAAACGCATCAC
>CAZMSI010000068.1:0-5630 GCA_964568895.1 uncultured Sideroxydans sp.
GGCTGGCGATCCTGGTGGTGCTGTTCCGCAACCTGCGCACCATCAACGTGGATGATATCGGTAGCCTGAGGGGTTAATGATGAGTATGCAATATCTCTATCTGCTGGTTCCGGTTGCGCCGCTGGTTGGCGCCATCGCGGCCGGGCTGTTCGGCAGGCGGCTGGGTCGCGCCTGGTCGCACCGCGTCACCATCGTCATGATGGCGGTGTCGTTCTTCGCCTCACTGGCGATTTTCCGCGATGTGGTTTACGGCGGCCATCTGTTCAATGGCGCAGTTTACAAATGGATGACATCCGGCGATACCAGCTTCGAGATCGGCTTCCTGATCGACCGCCTGTCGGCGATGATGATGCTGGTAGTGACCTTCGTGTCGCTGATGGTGCACATCTACACCATCGGCTACATGGAAGAAGATCCCGGCTATCAGCGCTTCTTCAGCTACATCTCGCTGTTCACCTTCTCCATGCTGATGCTGGTGATGTCCAACAACTTCATGCAGTTGTTCTTCGGCTGGGAAGCGGTGGGTCTGGTGTCTTACCTGCTGATCGGTTTCTGGTATACGCGGCCGACGGCGATCTATGCCAACCTCAAGGCATTCCTGGTCAACCGTGTCGGCGATTTCGGTTTCCTGCTCGGCATTGGACTGATCCTGATGGTATTCGGCACGGCCGACTATACCGCGGTGTTCGCGCTGGCGCCCAATCACGCGCATGACCTGGCGCCGATCCCGGGTGTGTCGTGGAACATGATGAGCGCGATCTGCATCCTGCTGTTCATCGGCGCGATGGGAAAGAGCGCACAATTTCCGCTGCACGTCTGGCTGCCGGATTCGATGGAAGGCCCGACCCCGATCTCCGCGCTGATCCACGCCGCGACCATGGTGACCGCCGGTATTTTCATGGTGGCGCGCATGTCGCCGCTATTCGAACTGTCCAACACCGCGCTGTCGCTGATCCTGATCATCGGCGCGATTACCGCACTGTTCATGGGCTTCCTGGGGATCATCCAGAACGACATCAAGCGCGTGATTGCCTATTCCACGCTGTCGCAACTGGGTTACATGACGGTGGCGCTGGGCGCCTCGGCCTACTCGGTGGCGCTGTTCCACCTGATGACCCATGCCTTTTTCAAGGCGCTGCTGTTCCTGGCGGCCGGCTCGGTGATCATCGGCATGCATCACGACCAGGACATTCGCAACATGGGCGGGGTGCGCAAATATATGCCGATCACCCACTGGACTTTCCTGGTCGGTTCGCTGGCGCTGATCGGCTTCCCCGGTTTTTCCGGTTTCTATTCCAAGACCAGCATTCTGGAGGCGGTGGAGTCGTCGCACCTGTTCGGTTCCGGTTTTGCGTATATATCGTTGCTGCTGGGTGTATTCGTTACCGCGTTCTACTCCTTCCGCCTGTACTTCGTGGTATTCCACGGCGAGGAACGTTTCGGCCAGAACCATCATGAACACCGGGGAGATCATGCCGACGAGGAAGTGTCGGCCGACCACCATCACGGCCTGGCGCCGGGTGAGAAGCCGCACGAAACACCATGGGTGGTGTGGCTGCCGCTGGTGTTGCTGGCAATCCCCTCGGTATTTATCGGCTACCTTGTGGTCGAGCCGCTGGTATTCGGCAATTTCTTCCGCGATGCCGTGTACATCAGCAACGAACATTATCATGCCCTGAAGCACATGCTCGACGAATTCAGCGGTCCTGCTGCCATGGCATTCGAAGATCTCGAGAGTGCGGCATTCTGGCTGGCGATGGCCGGAGTGGGATCCTCCTGGTTCCTGTACATGAAGCGCCCGGACCTGCCGGCAAAAATCGCGCAGCGCTTCAGCTTCATCTATACCGTGCTGGACAACAAATATTACTTCGACCGTTTCAACGACTGGTTCTTTGCCGGGGGCGCGCGCGGTGCCAGCCGCTTCCTGTGGAAATTCGGCGATGTGACACTGATCGACGGCCTGATGGTGAACGGCAGCGCGCGGATGGTCGGCATGATTTCCGGCGTGATGCGGCGCTGGCAGACCGGCTACGTTTATCACTATGCATTCTGGATGATCATCGGCGTGTCGGTGTTACTGACCGTACGCAACTGGTTGGGATAGGCGCTATGACTGAAGGAACGAAGGCATGATTTTTGGATTTCCTGTAATCAGCGTTGTAGTCTGGCTGCCGATAATCTTCGGCATCCTGGTTCTCGCTACCGGCAACGACCGCAATGCGCAACTGGCGCGGGTGATCGCGCTGATCGGCGCGGCGCTCGGCTTCTGGGTAGCGGTTCCGCTGTACACCGGCTTCGACAAGATGACCAGTGCCATGCAGTTCGTCGAAATGCACGACTGGATTACCCGCTACAACATTCATTACCACGTCGGTGTGGACGGCATCTCGATGCTGTTCGTGCTGCTTAACAGCTTCTTTACGCCACTGGTGGTAATCGCCGGCTGGAAGGTGATCGAGAAGCGCGTGGCGCAGTACATGGGCGCGTTCCTGATCATGTCGGGCCTGATCAACGGCGTATTCGTGGCGCTGGACGCGATGCTGTTCTACGTGTTCTGGGAAGCGATGCTGATCCCGATGTTCATCATCATCGGCGTGTGGGGCGGCCCCAACCGCGTGTACGCGGCGGTGAAGTTCTTCCTGTACACACTGCTCGGCTCGCTGCTGATGCTGGTCGCGCTGCTGTACCTGTATTACCAGTCCGGCGGCAGCTTCGAGATTCTCGACTACTACCAGACGCCGATCCCGATGACCGCGCAGATACTGCTGTTCATCGCCTTCTTCGCGGCGTTCTCGGTCAAGGTGCCGATGGTGCCGGTGCATACCTGGCTGCCGGATGCGCACGTCGAGGCGCCAACCGGCGGCTCGGTAGTGCTGGCGGCGATCATGCTGAAGGTGGGCGCCTACGGTTTCATTCGTTTTTCGCTACCCATCGTGCCGGATGCGAGCCACAAACTGGCCGGGGTAATGATCGCGCTGTCGCTGATCGCGGTGGTATACATCGGCCTGGTGGCGCTGACCCAGTCCGACATGAAGAAGCTGGTGGCGTATTCCTCGATTTCGCACATGGGCTTCGTCACCCTGGGATTCTTCATTTTCAACGCCTACGGCATGGAAGGCGCGCTGTTGCAGATGATCTCGCACGGCTTCATTTCCGGCGCGATGTTCCTGTGTATCGGTGTGATGTATGACCGGCTGCACTCGCGCCAGATCAGTGACTACGGCGGGGTGGTCAACACCATGCCGGTGTTTGCCGCCCTGTTCATGCTGTTCGCCATGGCCAACAGCGGCCTGCCCGGAACCAGCGGTTTCGTCGGCGAATTCCTGGTGATCCTGGGCGCGGTCAAGGCCAACTTCTGGTATGCCTTCCTGGCCGCCAGCACGCTGATTTTCGGCGCGGCCTATACGCTGTGGATGTACAAGCGGGTGATTTTCGGCGCGGTCGCCAACAGTAAGGTCGCGGCGCTGACCGACATTACCCTGCGCGAGAAACTGGTCTTGGGAATACTCGCCGTTACCGTACTGGCGATGGGTGTCTATCCGCTGCCGTTTGCCGAAATCATGCATGCGTCGGTGAACGATCTGCTGATACATGTTGCCCGTTCCAAGTTATAGGCTACCGTCAATGAGGATGCTATGAGTTTCTTGTCCAACCTGTTACCTGTCTATGCGGAAATGTTTCTGCTGGTGATGGTGTGCGTGATCCTGATCGCGGATCTGTTTGTTGCCAACCAGAACAGGACGGTTACCTATGTGCTGGTACAGTTGACGCTGCTCGGCTGCTCGCTGATCACCGTGTCCACCCACCAGCCCGGCGTGGCGCATCTGTTCCACGGCATGTTCGTCGACGACCTGATGTCCGACGTGCTCAAGTTGTTCGGCTACCTCGCGGTGTCGATGATGCTGGTGTATTCGCGCAATTACCTGCTGGTGCGCGGGCTGTTCACCGGAGAATTCATGGTGCTGGCGCTGTTTGCGCTGCTGGGCATGATGGTGATGATTTCCGCCAGTCATTTCCTCACGCTATACCTGGGCCTGGAAATCCTGTCGCTGTCGCTGTACGCGATGGTCGCATTGCAGCGCGATTCCGCCATCGCCACCGAGGCGGCGATGAAATACTTCATTCTCGGCGCGCTGGCTTCCGGCATGCTGTTGTACGGTATGTCCATGTTGTACGGTGCGACCGGTTCGCTGCAAGTCAACGTGGTGTCTGCCGCCATTGCCCATGGCGTACCGAATCAGGACCTGCTGGTGTTCGGCCTGGTGTTCGTGGTGGCCGGTCTGGCGTTCAAGCTGGGTGTGGTGCCGTTCCACATGTGGGTGCCCGATGTCTACCACGGCGCGCCGACCGCGATGACCATGCTGATCGGCTCCGCACCCAAGCTGGCAGCCTTCGCCTTCGTCATGCGCATTCTGGTGGAAGGTATGCAGCCGCTGGTGGTGCACTGGTCGGGCATGCTGGAAATTCTTGCCGTGCTGTCGATGGCGCTCGGGAATATCGTCGCCATCTCGCAGACCAACATCAAACGCATGCTGGCCTATTCCACCATCGCGCACATGGGTTTCATGCTGCTGGGAATATTGAGCGGCAATCTCGAGGGGTATGGTGCGGCCATGTTCTACGCCGTGATTTACGTGCTGATGAGTCTGGGTGGTTTCGGCATGATCATGCTGCTGTCGCGCGAGGGCTTCGAGGCCGACACGCTGAACGATTTCAAGGGCCTGAACCAGCGCAGTTCGTGGCTGGCTTTCATGATGATGATATTGATGTTCTCCATGGCCGGGATACCGCCCACGGTCGGCTTTTATGCCAAGCTGTCGGTGCTCAGCGCGGTGGTCAATGCCGGACATGTTCCGCTGGCGGTGTTTGCGGTGCTGATTTCACTGATCGGCGCATTCTATTACCTGCGCATCGTCAAGCTGATGTACTTCGATGCGCCGGAAAGCCATGTGCCGATCACCCTGCAGCCGGACAGCAGCATCCTGATCTCGTTCAACGGCATGGCGGTGCTGTTGCTGGGCATTATTCCGGGCAACCTGATATGGGTGTGCGCGCAGTCGGTGCAGCAATCGCTATTGCTGCATTGATGTAACACCGTTCTGAAAATTCTCCCGCGCCAGGCGGGAGTTTTTATTTGGGAGTTTGCAATGGATCTGAAGGAAACCCGAATCGATTCCGAGACAGTGTACGACGGCGGCTTCTTCAAGGTACGCAAGGATCGCGCGCAACTACCGGATGGTCGCATCGGCACGCGCGAGTATATCGAGCATCCCGGAGCGGTAGCGGTGCTGGCCGAACTTCCCGGCGGCAAGCTGGTGATGGAACGGCAATATCGCTATGCGCCGCAACGCGAGTTCATCGAAATTCCCGCCGGCAAAATCGACACTCATGAAGATATTCTGCTCACTGCGCAGCGCGAGCTGCTGGAAGAAACTGGTTATGTCGCCAGCGAGTGGACGCATCTGACCACTGCCTGGCCATGTATAGGCTATGCCGACGAGCGTATCGAATATTTCCTGGCGCGCGGCCTCACCCATCAGGGCAGGCAACTCGACGATGGAGAATTCCTTGAGGTTTTCGAATTGTCCCTGGATGAAGCGCTGGACTGGGTGCGGCAGGGAAAGATTAGC
>CAZMSI010000068.1:5640-8962 GCA_964568895.1 uncultured Sideroxydans sp.
ACGGCGTGCACGAGTTCTGGCAAGCCTTGCTGATCGTGGGGCTGTTCTGGATGGAAAAAGTACAGCGGGAATGGCACGATTTATCTGCGCGGGAATAGCGTTTGAGTGTGATGCGAAATAATTAAAAATTATTTTTGGGGAGAAAATTATGGAGGACTTAAAAACCAGCAGTGATGCATTGTTCATTCTGCTAGGGGCGATCATGGTGCTGGCGATGCATGCCGGTTTTGCCTTTCTGGAACTGGGCACGGTACGCAAAAAGAACCAGGTCAACGCACTGGTAAAAATCCTCACCGACTTTGCCGTCTCCACGCTGGCGTATTTCTTCATCGGTTACGGCATTGCCTACGGCGTCCACTTCTTCAACGGTGCGGAGGACCTCGCACAGAAAAGCGGCTATGAACTGGTCAAGTTTTTCTTCCTGCTGACATTTGCCGCGGCGATTCCCGCCATCGTTTCCGGCGGCGTGGCCGAGCGCGCGCGCTTCAACCCGATGCTGGCCGCGACATTCATTCTGGTCGGTTTTGTCTATCCGTTTTTCGAAGGCATAGCCTGGAACCACCGCTTTGGTGTGCAGGGCTGGCTGAACACCACCTTCGGTGCGGAATTCCACGACTTCGCCGGCTCCGTGGTGGTACATGCGGTGGGCGGCTGGATCGGACTGGCGGCGGTGCTGATGCTGGGAGCACGGCGCGGACGCTACAACAAGGAAGGGCAGATCTCGGCGCATCCGCCGTCGAGCATTCCTTTCCTGGCGCTGGGTGCGTGGATACTCACCGTGGGCTGGTTCGGCTTTAACGTGATGAGCGCGCAGACCATCGGCAACATTAGCGGCCTGGTTGCGGTCAACTCGCTGATGGCGATGGTCGGCGGGACACTGGTCGCGTTGTGGGCGGGCAAGAACGACCCCGGCTTCGTGCACAACGGTCCGCTGGCCGGGTTGGTGGCAATCTGTGCCGGCTCCGACCTGATGCATCCGGTCGGCGCGCTGATCGTCGGCGGCGTGGCCGGCGGCCTGTTCGTGTGGATGTTCACGCTCACCCAGAATAAATGGAAGATCGACGACGTGCTCGGCGTGTGGCCGTTGCACGGCCTGTGCGGCGCATGGGGTGGCATTGCTGCGGGCATCTTTGGTATGAAGGCCTTGGGTGGCATGGGCGGCATCAGCTTCATGTCGCAACTGATCGGCACGCTGCTGGGTGTGGGCATCGCATTCGGCGGCGGCTTCCTGGTGTATGGCACGATCAAAAAATTCGTCGGTATCAGGCTGGAGGCGGAAGATGAGTTCATCGGCGCAGACTTGAGCATCCACAAGATCAGTGCGACACCCGAGCGCGAAGCGGGTTGGTAGCCGCACTGACAGAAAAAGTTTGTCGGATAGGGTTTATAAAGAATGGCCCGGATCAAACCGGGCCATTTCAATTTATGTCGGTTGGCTAACAGCCTGGTTGAAAGTTGGAGATAATTCGTAAGTTGATCCAGAGATGGCTGATTGTCGGCCTTTGCTGCTCTTGAGGCGGAACACCGATATGGCTGTTTTTCTTGGCCAAGCTGACTTAAGTTCGAGTCTCGGACGGCTCGCCGGATCGGACTCGAACTAAGCAGCTGTTCAGCTATTACTTATCATTCAACAACCCCTGCATCGCCGCCACCGGCCTGACCTGCGGGTAATGCATACGCAGGAACGGCGTAAGGTTACCCGACCATGCCTTCGCCATTGCTAACCTGCCTTGCCTTTGACCGGTTTGCGAGCAACCGCCACAGCTTTATGAGACATCTTCCAGCTGGGCGGGATCACCCCTGACAGCCAGTAAGATGTATATGATTCCCCGTCCTTGATCCCGTAGCAGACCTGTAATTCGTGGCTCGTGCACATCGAGTCCAGTTCCCTGGTTAGCGCGTCCGGCTCGACATTCGGTACAAACATCGTCTGCAGTTTTGACAGATTGACCGGCGCCTGGCTGGAAGACCCGGCCAGTGCTTTGAGTATTCTTTCGTGCAGGGTAGGTGTGGTCATTGCGACATTCAGCCTGTTCATTGCAGGAGCGGGTGATCTTTGGGAAGCTGTTTCGAATACCAGATTGCCAGTTTGTGCCTCAGGGTTTTTTCGGCGACCTGATCTTCGGGCAGCGGTTGAATGACCTTGTCATGGACAAGCAGGCGGTAGATGTATAACAGCCTCTCGCTGGCCGAGTCGGTCGGTTCAAACTTGACCACGCCACGATCCTCGGCATATTTCATGCCGGCGAGTAGTGCACCCTTGAACAATTCCGCTTCGTGCTTTAGTTTTTTCATGGTGACTCCCTCGGGTTCCAGATACGCCAGGCGTGCACCGGAGTAACAGTCGGACTATGGATACATGGTTGTCCCCAGCCAATAATATACCCTTCTGCCGATCGGCATTACTTGTCGTTCAGCAATCCCTGCATCGCCGCCACCGGCTTGACCTCCGGGTAGTACACGCGCTGGAACGGGGCGAGGTTGCTCGACCAGGGCTGGCCGTCGCTGCGGCCGAGCTGCTGCCAGTATTGCATGATGCTCCGGTCGTAGGCGTCGATGGCATCACGATAGCCGGATGCATCATAGCGTTCGTCGTGGCGGAAGGCCTTGATGTCGATGCGCGGCTTTTGCGGCGCCTCGTTGGCGATGTGGCCGACGCACATGCCGACCAGGGGGAAGGTAAGCGGCGGCAGTTCGAGCAGGTCGACCATGCCCTGCGGGTTGCGGCGGATGCCGCCGATGGGCACGATGCCCAGGCCCAGCGACTGTGCGGCGGCCATCATGCGGCCGAGCGCGATGCCGGCATCCACGGCGGCGACGCCGAAGCCTTCCATGCTCTCGTGCACAACCTGGGTCATGCCGGCCTTGCGCAGGCCGAGTTCGGTCTTGTTGAAGTCGAGGATGACGGCGATGAATACCGGCGCCTGTGCGATCCACGCCTGGCCGTTGGCGAGTTCCGAAATGCGCTTGCGCTTCTCGGCGTCGCGCACCACCACCAGCGAGATTTCCTGCGCGTTCATCGAGGTCGGGCCGAGGTGTGCGGCTTCGACGATAGCGTCCAGCATTTCGTCACTCATCGGTTCGTCGGTGTAGCTGCGGATGCTGCGGTGCGCGTGCAGGGTACGGATGGTTTCGTTCATACCTGATGTCTGCTCCATGATTCTGTCTCCGGAATTTTGTTGTTGTGTTTCGACTTCGCGGCAGCAGACTGCCGCTACGCTCAACATGAACGGTCAGGCACCTGACTTGTGTTTCGATTACGCTACAGCGGAGTTTATCCTGAGCCTGTCGAAGGGCTCAACATGAGCGGTCAGACACCTGA
>CAZMSI010000069.1:0-8881 GCA_964568895.1 uncultured Sideroxydans sp.
GCGGTTGGCAGCACTGGCTTCCGCCGCCAATGTTTGCGCCAGCGGCAGGTAGGTGGAGAGCGCAATGATGCCGCCCAGTCGGGCCTGATGACGCAGTCCCGTATGCAATGCAATCGCCCCGCCCTGCGAAAATCCCGCGAGGTAGATATTCTGCGCAGCGATACCGCGCTGCCGTTCCTGTGCGATCAGTTTTTCGATTTCCGCCTGCGCGTCGCGGATGCCGGCCTCGTCCTGCTGGGCGCCGATGTTGGTGGCGATGATGTCGTACCAGGCGCGCATCACGTAGCCGCCATTGATGGTTACCGGCTGCATCGGCGCATGCGGGAAAATGTAGCGTACCGCCACCGGCAGTTGCATCTGCTCCGCCACCGGCACGAAATCCTCGCCGTCCGCGCCCAGCCCGTGCAACCAGATGATGCTGTGCTGTGGCGAGGGGCCGGTCTCCAGCGTGATGTGGGGCAAGAGTTCAGTCATGGGTTTGTCTGTCGTTTAAAAAACCATTTTAGCCACGGATGAATACGGATTTGCACGGATGGAAAATACCAATTACCAATCCTGCTCGGCCTCAAGGTCCGAGAGTTCGGGCTTTATCCGTGTTTGAACCGTGTCAATCTGTGGCTGAATTCTCCGTTCAATCCTCCGGCATGATTTCGCGCAAAACCTGGAAAATCTCGCGGTAGCTCTTTGGCGGCTTGTTGAGTTCTTTTTCCTTGTGCGCGTTGCGGATCAGCGCGCGCAGGTGCTGGATATCGACGTCCGGGTGGGTGCTCAGCAACTCGGTCAGCGCATCGGCATCTCCCAGCAGGCGGTCGCGCCAGCGCTCGATACGGTGCAGCCATGCCGTGTGCTGTACCGAAACACCGTCCCAGGCATCCAGTTTGGCGACGATAGGGCCCGGTTCGACATCGCGCATCAGCTTGCCTATATATTGCATCTGCCGCCGTTGTGCGCCGTGCTTGTTGATACGCCGCAGTTCGCGGACGGCATCGTGCAGTCGTTCGGGTAAATCGAGTTCGGACAGCTTGTCGTCGCTGAGCGCGGCAATGCGTTCGCCAATGTCCTGCAGATCGTGCATCTGTTGCTTGCGCCGGGTCTTGCTGAGCGTATGTTCCTGGCCTTCTTCGTGCTCGTCGTGATGTTCGTCTGGTTGCATGGCTGCGAAAGAATAATCGGATGTTGCTATGATAGCGCCTTACGACTATCCGTTTTAATTGAATTTCCCGACATGAAACCGATTGCACAGAACGAACACCGCTTCTCGCTTGCCGCAGAAACATTGCACACACTGGCCGACGACATCATTCGCTATGCTGGACAGCAGGGCGCCAGCGCCAGCGCCACGGAAGTATCCGAGGGTTTTGGCCAGTCGGTCACGGTGCGTCAGGGTGCGGTCGAGACCATCGAATACAACCGCGACAAGAGCCTCAGCGTCAGCGTCTATATCGGCCAGCGGCGCGGCAATGCCAGCACCTCGGATTTTTCGCGGCAGGCGATGCGCGACACCGTGGATGCCGCGCTGAACATTGCGCGCTACACCGCCAGCGACGATTGTGCCGGGCTGCCGGATGTCGACAGGCTGGCCACTGAATTTCCGGCGCTCGATCTTTACCACCCGTGGCAGCTGGACGTTGAGCAGGCCATCCAGTTGGCCGGCGAGTGCGAGCAGGCGGCGTTCGCCACCGACCCGCGCATCCATAATTCGGAAGGCGCTACCGTGCATCTGCATGAGGGGCAGTTCGTGCATGCCAACAGCCTGGGCTTCAATGCCGGCTACCCCGCCTCGCGCCACAGCATCGGCTGTGCGGTGATTGCCGGCAAGGGCGCCGGCATGCAGCGCGACTACTGGTACAGCGAGGCGCGTAACGCGGCCGAGATGCTGCGCGTGGAAGAAGTCGGGCGTATCGCTGCAGAGCGCACGGTGCGCCGCCTTAAAGGGCGCAGCCTGGGCACGCGGCAGGTGCCGGTGCTGTTCGAGTCGCCGATCGCTGCCAGCCTGCTCAGCCATTTTTCCCGTGCGGTGAATGGCGGCAGCCTGTACCGCAAATCCTCCTTTTTGCTCGACCAGTCGGGCAAGCAGGTGTTCTCGGACATTGTGTGCATCGACGACGTACCGGACATTCCGCGCGGTCTGGCCAGCAGCCCATTCGACGCGGAAGGTGTGCGGGTACAACGCCGCGCCATGGTGGGGAACGGCGTGTTGCAGGGCTATTTCCTCGGCAGCTATTCCGCGCGCAAGCTGGGGCTGCAGACCACCGGCAATGCCGGCGGCAGTCACAATCTGATCCTGCGTCCAGGCAAGCTGGACTTCAACGGACTGCTGAAAAAAATGGGTCGCGGGCTGGTGGTCACCGAGCTGCTCGGACAAGGTGTCAACTACGTCACCGGCGACTACTCGCGCGGTGCCGCGGGGTTCTGGGTGGAGAACGGCGAAATCCAGTATCCGGTGGAAGAGATCACCATCGCCGGCAACCTGAAGGATATGTTCCGTCAGATCGTGGCGGTGGGCGGCGACCTGCAGGTGCACGGTTCGCGCCAGTGCGGATCGATACTGATAGAAAACATGACCGTGGCCGGGCAGTAGCAATGAGGCGGGATGAACGCAACACGGTTCGACAATTACGCTGACGGATACAGTACGCTAATAGTGCAAGTGTGCTCATAAGGAGAACGGTTTGAAGATCTCTTTTCACGGCGCCGATCGGGGCGTGACAGGATCCTGTCATCTGGTCGAATGTGCCGGCCGCCGTATTCTGATCGACTGCGGCCTGTTTCAGGGTGGACGGGAGTTGGAGGAAGAGAACGCCGAGCCATTCGGTTTCGACCCGGCAGAAATCGATTATGTACTGCTTACCCACGCCCACCTGGATCATTGCGGCCGCCTGCCGTTGCTGGTCAAGCGGGGGTTCCACGGTGAAATCGTGACTACCGCCGCCACGCGCGAACTGTCCAGGCTGGTGATGCTGGATGCCGCCCATCTGCAGGAGGAGGAATCCCGCCACCGCTCGCACAGGCATCATGGCAAACATGCACATCCGGCTGCGCCTTTATATTCGATCCTGGACGCATTCAGGGTACTGGATTTCTTCGGACGTACCTCGGTCTATAACCAGCCTGTGGAGCTGGCTCCCGGCATCCGCGCGACCTTTCTTGATGCCGGACACATCCTCGGCTCGGCCAGTATCTTTCTCGAGCTCGAAGAAAAAGGCAAACGACGCAGCGTGCTGTTCTCGGGTGATCTGGGCAATGTCGGCCGGCCCATATTGCGTAGCCCCGTTACGCCGCCGAAGGCGGATGTCGTTGTCATGGAAACCACTTATGGCGATCGGCTGCACAAGCCATTTGATCCGACCGTGAAGGAATTTTACGAAGCGATCACGGACACCTTCAGGCGCGGTGGCAATGTCGTCATCCCCACCTTTGCGCTGGAAAGAGCCCAGGAAATCCTGTATTTCCTGCGGGAAGGTGTGGAGCAGGGAACGCTGTCCCGCACCACACAGGTGTTTCTGGATTCCCCGATGGCGATTTCGGCAACTGAAATCTTCGAGCGTCATCCGGAATGCTATGAACCTGAAACGGCCGAGCTGTTTCGGGAGGGGCGCGATCCATTCCATTTGCCGGGACTCCAATTTACGCGCGAGACGCTGGAGTCGATGGAAATCAACCATATCCCGGGTGGTGCGATCATCATGGCGGGAGCCGGCATGTGCACCGGGGGACGGATTCGACACCACCTGCAGCACAATCTCGGGCGCAAGGAATGCAGCGTGATATTCGTGGGCTATGCAGCCACCGGCACGCTGGCACGCCGCCTGGTAGAGGGCGCGAGGAAAGTGCGAATTTACGGTGAAGAGATACCGGTGCATGCCCGCATCTATACGATCAACGGCTTTTCGGCACATGCCGATCAGGCAGAGCTGCTGGCCTGGCACGAACAAATCGGCGGCCCGGCGCGCACCTTTCTGGTCCATGGCGAGGAACAGACCATGACGCATTTTGCCGGGCTGCTAAAGGGGACAGAGGTGAAAATGCCGGCCATGAACGAGGTGTTCGAGCTTTAGATTATCCGTTTCCTGCATGCCGCATGCCCTTTGGGCCAGACTTGCCCCTTGTAGCCTTGTATTACCGGCCTTTCGGCCGCGTGGTAAAATGCGCGCCTTTCTATTTCTACCCTAAATTTTGGAAGGCTTGCCATGTTCTCCAGCAAAAACACCATCGCCCAGACCGATCCCGAATTGTGGGCGGCAATCCAGCAGGAAAACCGCCGCCAGGAAGATCACATCGAGTTGATCGCCTCGGAAAACTACACCAGCCCGGCGGTGATGGAAGCACAGGGCAGCAAGCTTACCAACAAGTATGCGGAAGGTTATCCCGGCAAGCGCTACTACGGCGGCTGCGAATACGTGGACATCGCCGAGCAGCTCGCCATCGACCGTGCCAAGGCGCTGTTCGGTGCCGAATACGCCAACGTGCAGCCACACTCCGGTTCGCAAGCCAATCAGGCGGTGTACGTTTCCATGCTCCAGCCTGGCGACACCATCCTCGGCATGAGCCTGGCCCACGGCGGCCACCTTACCCACGGCGCCTCGGTCAACATCAGCGGTAAGTTGTACAACGTGGTGCCCTACGGTCTCAACGCCAAGGAAGAAATCGACTATGACGAAGTGCAGCGTCTGGCTACCGAGCACAAGCCGAAAATGATCGTGGCCGGTGCTTCCGCCTACGCGCTGGTGATCGACTGGAAACGCTTCCGCGCGATTGCCGACAGCGTCGGCGCCTGGCTGTTCGTGGATATGGCGCATTACGCCGGGCTGGTCGCGGCGGGCTACTACCCGAATCCGGTCGGTATTGCCGACTTCGTGACCACCACCACCCACAAGACCCTGCGCGGTCCACGCGGCGGCCTGATCCTGTCGTCGGAAGAACACGCCAAGGCGCTGAACTCGGCGATCTTCCCCTGTCTGCAGGGCGGCCCGCTGATGCACGTCATCGCGGCCAAGGCGGTGGCATTCAAGGAGGCGGCGAGCAAGGAATTCAAGATCTACCAGAAGCAGGTAATCGAAAACGCGCGCGTGATGGCCAAGGTGCTGACCGAGCGCGGCCTGCGCATCGTCTCCGGGCGCACCGACAGCCACGTGTTCCTGGTCGACCTGCGCGCCAAGAAGCTGACCGGCAAGGATGCCGAGGCGGCGCTGGGCCGGGCGCATATCACCGTCAACAAGAACGCCATCCCGAACGATCCGGAAAAGCCTTTTGTCACCAGCGGCATCCGTATTGGTTCGCCCGCAATGACCACACGCGGCTTCAGGGAACTGGAAGCCGAGAAACTGTCCCACCTGATCGCCGACGTGCTCGAAGCGCCGAACGACGAGGCGGTCATTGCCCGCGTCACGGAAGAGGTGCGCAAGCTGACGGTAAAATTCCCGGTCTACGGCGCGTAAACTGAAACCATGCGCTGTCCCTTCTGCAAAGGTCCCGACACCCAGGTGGTGGACACCCGCGAAAGCGTGGAAGGCGACAGCATCCGTCGTCGTCGCCGCTGCCTGTCGTGCGACAAGCGCTTCACCACCTACGAGGTGGTCGAACTGCGCATGCCGCAGGTGGTCAAGCAGAACGGCATGCGCAGCGAGTTCGACGAGGAAAAGCTGTATACCAGTTTCAATCGCGCGCTGCACAAGCGCCCGGTTCCCACCGAACTGGTCGATGCCGCTATCGACCACGTCAAGCAGAAAATCTTCGCCCTGGGCGAGCGCGAGATCGCTTCGCGCCTGGTCGGCGAAATGGTGATGAACGAGTTGCTCAGGCTCGACAAGGTCGCCTATATCCGCTTTGCTTCCGTCTACAAGAGCTTTCAGGATGTGGGCGATTTCACCGAAGCCATCGCCGCGGTGGGCAAGAAACGGCCGCGCCGCCGCAAAACCGACAAGTCATGATCGAGGCTGCCGACAGCCAGTGGATGGCGCGTGCGCTGCAACTCGCTGAGCGCGGCCTGTACACCACTGCGCCCAATCCGCGCGTCGGCTGCGTGCTGGTCAGGGACGGTGCGATAGTCGGCGAAGGCTGGCATGAGCGCGCCGGCGAGCCGCATGCCGAAGTCCATGCACTGAGGGCGGCGGGCGATGCCGCTCGCGGTGCGACTGCCTACGTCACGCTCGAGCCGTGCAGTCATCATGGCCTTACCCCGCCCTGCGCCGATGCGCTGGTTGAAGCGCGCGTGGCGCGCGTGGTGGCGGCAATGCAGGATCCGAATCCGCAAGTCGCGGGGCGGGGCCTGGAAAAACTGCGCGCTGCAGGCGTCGAAGTGGATAGCGGCCTGATGGAGGATGCGGCGCGCGAACTCAACATTGGTTTCGTCGCGCGGATGGAGCGTAACCTGCCATGGGTGCGCAGCAAGATCGGCATGAGCCTGGATGCGCGTACCGCGCTCGCCAACGGCGTGAGCCAGTGGATCACCGGTGATGCCGCGCGGCAGGATGTGCAGCACTGGCGCGCGCGTTCCTGTGCCGTGCTTACCGGCATCGGCACCGTGCTTGCCGACGATCCGCAGTTAAACGTACGTGGAATTGAAAATGTGCAGCAACCCTTGCGCGCAGTGGTGGACAACGCCTTGCGCCTGCCGCCGCATGCGCGCCTGCTGCAACAGCCGGGCGTGGTGATTTACACTGCTGCGCGGGACTTGCAGAAAGCCATCGCGCTGGAAGCGGCAGGGGCGCGCGTGGTGGAATTGCCGGGGGCGGACGGCCAGGTAGATGTCGCCGCCGTGCTGGACGATCTCGCCGACCAGGGCTGCAACGAAGTGCTGGTGGAAGCGGGCACCAAGCTTAACGGCTCGCTGCTGCAGGCGGGGCTGACGGACGAACTGGTGCTGTACGTTGCGCCGCAGTTGCTGGGCGATATGGCGCGCGGCATCGCAAGGCTGGGCGAACTCACCAGCCTGGAGCAGCGCATCGAACTGGAATGGAAGGATGTACGCCAGGTCGGGCGCGATTTGCGCATCGTGGCGCGAGTAAGAAAAGGATAGAACATGTTCAGTGGAATCATCGCAGACGTCGGCACCATCGCCCGCGCCGAAGACCGTCAGGGCGGGCTGCGCCTCACCGTGGCCACGCAGCAACTCGGCATGGATGACGTGCAGTTGGGCGACAGCATCGCGGTGAACGGCGTATGCCTGACCGTGGTGGAAATGAGCGGCAATAACTTTGTGGTCGACGTCTCGCGCGAAACGCTGGACTGCACCATCGGCCTTGACCGCCAGGACGCGCAGGTAAACCTGGAAAAGGCGCTGCGGTTATCGGACAGACTGGGCGGCCACCTGGTCAGCGGCCACGTCGATGGCGTGGGCGAAGTGGTGAGCTTCGACGACATCGGCGAAAGCTGGCGGCTGGTGGTGCGTGCGCCGCAGGAGCTGGCGAAATATATCGCCATGAAAGGCTCAATTACCATCAATGGTGTTAGCCTCACCGTGAACCGGGTTACCGGCACCGAATTCGAAGTGAACCTGATTCCCCACACGCTGCAGGTAACCACGCTGCACGAACTCAAGCCGGGCACGAAAGTGAACCTGGAAATCGACCTGATCGCGCGCTATGTGGAACGGATGACGACGGCGGAGCCGGGGTAGAGTGGATGCGCCGGGTGCTCGCACCGCAGGGCTGGCTCACGTTGAATAAATCAGGCAGCCTGGATCAGGAATTTTGAAAATCGCAGACCGGTTGAACTCACGGCCCATTGCGGTCATTCGGCCTTTCTGAAAGTGGACACTCGGCTTTCATTACAACCGGCGTGCAAAAGCAGCGCGAATTGACTCTTTTGCACGCCTGACCTGAAGCGTTGCTAGTTCATTATTGCCCAGGCCATGAATCGCTCGTTGTGGGTTTATCCTGGGTAAGCACTTTATTATTATTCCATCGCTGCCAGACCACCGAATTGTCTGCGTATGTGAAATCGATATTGTAGTTAAATTCCCATTTTTGTTTTCCGTCTGGATGGATATCCAGTCGCACTTTGCCAGCAGAAAGGTCCGATTTTTTGAAGGCGCCTTTCAGGTCAAGGGCCACAGTATCTACTGAGTTATCGCCCCAGGCGTCAGTGTGCCCGGTTGTCGTAATGCCTGTCTGCTCAGCAACGAGAACATTCTGGCTGTTATAAACCTTAACATCAAAATTTGTACCATCAACGTTGCTATTTGTCTTGGTAGTAAACGTTGCGTCAATACCTACCAGTTCAGGATCGCCGGAGGCGTAAGCCGCCGTAGCTGCTGCACATGCAAATACCAGAAAACCGATAGAAATACTTCTTTTCATCATGCTCATGTTGCCTCCCATCAATTAATGAGTTTGAATCAGTGTTAACCTGAATCGAATTAATAATAATCCGCTTACTAAGACTGCGCAGCAGTTAATTAGTTTCCTGAAAGCAGTCACCTGAAGATATTCGGAGAATATATCGATCGCCTGCAATTGGGAAAGGCCGACACTATCAGTCTAAATAGATGCTTGCAATATACCCAGTATAGATATTTGTTCCGGGTCACTTATGGATTGACCACTTCCAGTCGAGTATTTCGGGCATGTCCTGGCCGTGCTTGTCTATGTATTGCCTGTGCTCGACCAGTTTGTCCTTGAGCTGCTGCTTCAGGTAGATACCCTGATCTCCGGTTTGCGGCAGGCGGTCGATGGCATCCATCACCAGGTGGAAGCGGTCCAGTTCGTTCAGTACCGTCATGTCGAACGGCGTGGTGATGGTGCCTTCCTCCTTGTAGCCGCGCACATGGATGTTGTGGTGGTTGGTGCGGCGATAGGTCAGGCGATGAATAAGCCACGGGTAGGCGTGGTAGGCGAAGATCACCGGCTTGTCCCTGGTGAACAACTCGTCGAAATCCATG
>CAZMSI010000070.1:0-8517 GCA_964568895.1 uncultured Sideroxydans sp.
GACCACCGCATAGAGCGGGTTGCCGTCGGCGTCTTCCTGGTAGGCGAACTGGTTCACCAGCATGCTCTGGCACATCGGCCCGGAGATGTTGTAATAGGTGTGGCCGTCCTGCTGCCAGGATTTCATGTCCTTGCCGTGGTGCTCCCAGAAATCCGCCGGTAGCGCGAGCACGCCGGTGTATAGCAGGTCGGTGTCTTCCAGCACCTTGTCGTTGAAGTAATCCTGCGCGGACAGCCCCAGCGCACGCGCCTTGATGCGCATGTTGATGTCTTTCGACACCAGGATGACCTGGCGGGCCGGCTGCTGCTTGTGCAGATACATCACCACGCCGAGTATGGCGTTGTCGGCCTTGCCGATAGGCATGGTCGACGGCAGTTCGTTGTTGATGAACTGGGTCTGCAGGAACAGGCGGCCGGTGGCGGCCTTGTTGCTCTGTGACTGCAACGGGATGCCCTTGTCGATGTCGTGCGCGGTTTCGCTGACGATGGCGTCGAGGAAGCGGCTGGCCTGGCGCGCGTTGCGCGCAACTTCCGACATACCCTTTTTGCCGTTGTCCAGTTCTTCCAGTACGAACATCGGCAGGTAGACGTCGTGTTCCTCGAAGCGGAACAGGCTGGTCGGGTCGTGCATCAGGACATTGGTATCGAGGACGAACAGCTTGGTGGCGGTTTCTGTGGCGGGCGCAGCCTTGCGAGGGGTCATAATCTTCCTTGGCCTTATAGTTTTTGTACGAATTCCAGTACTTCCCGGGCATGACCGTCAACCTTCACGCCGCGCCACTCATGCTGCAGCATGCCATCCTTGCCGATGACGAAGGTGCTGCGTTCGATGCCGCGCACTTCCTTGCCGTAAAGTTTTTTCATCTTGATCACGCCGAACTGGGTGCACACCGTTTCCTCGGCGTCGGACAGCAGTGCAAACGGCAGGGTGAAGCGGGACTTGAAGTTCTCGTGCGACTTGATGCTGTCGCGCGAAATGCCCACCACTTCGCAGTTCGCCTTCTGGAATTCCGGATACAAGTCGCGGAAATGCTGGCTTTCGGTGGTGCATCCGGGGGTATTGTCCTTGGGATAGAAATAGATCACCAGGGATTTGCCGCGAACAGATGAGAGGGTGAAGTTGCCGCCGCCGGTGGCGGGCAGGGTGAAATCGGGCACAGCTTGTTTTGACATCCATCGAACTCCTGATAATTAGGTGCATTGTTGACAAAATCGGGGGGCATGGCAAGCAGTTTGGCCGAACTGAAGCGCATGCTGCCGCAGCGGGCTAGCTAGGGCGTTGATTATTCAAGAGGGCTTATTTCCGGTAAAGCGCGCGCAATTCATCCTTGGCTCGTTCCAGGATTTGCAGCTGGTTTTCGTCCAGATTCCTGCCGGCACGGTTGATGTAGAACGCCAGCATGGACATTGCCGAGCGGAACGGCTCCGCCTTGCGCCGCGTACTGGCTTCCGCCGAGCGTTTGAGCGACAGTGCGATGCGGCGCGGATCCTGCCAGGTAAATACCCCCGGTTCCAGGTCGAGCGCGTTGCTGTCGTGCGTTACCCGTGCCGACCAGTTTCCATCCGGTATCGGCTGTCGTGCCATGCCGATTTACTCAGCGACCCAGCGCAATGCCTCCTCGCGTTCGTCGGCCGCGAAATTTCTTATTTCGCCGCCGATGAACAGGGCGCCGATCTTTAGCGACCAGTCGACCCAGCCGGGTCCGCCGATCACGCCCATTTTCTCGAAATCGTTGCGATGGGCAATGCCGAAGCGCGCGTCGTCCCAAGCCGCGGCAGGTTCCCAGCCGTGGAACTCGTCGCCCATGTCCAGCAGCAGCCGCGCCTTGCCATGTTCGTGGATGATGGCTTCCAGGCGCGGGATCAGCACCTCCTTGTAATCCTGGTCGGTCAGTTTTCCGGTGGCGTTGATTACGAGAATGTTGCCCTTGCTTTCCGGTAATACATTGATCATGGATTTCTCCCTTAATCAGGTTGTTGGTCGGTGGTAACCCTTGATCTGCTTGAGCAAAGGGCTAATGGAGTGCGGAAAATGTCGGCGACTAGCGCTTTTCGGCGATCATATTCAGGCTAATCAGCCTTTCTTTGAACACCATGGAGCTGTTGTCGTCGAACAGCCCGAATTCTCGTACCTTTCTGATGTTCGTGTAGCCGACGGTCTGCAGGAATCCGGTCAGGAATTCCTCGTTCAAACCGACGAAATGGTAATCGTACTTGTCTATGTGGCCCCCAAAGATCATGCGCATTACATGAAATCTTTCCTCCAGGGCCAGATTTTTTTCAAGCAATAACGCCGCAAGGACATCCAGGTCTGGAACGCTGATGTATATCTTTCCCCCGGGCCGCAACACCCGATACCATTCCTTGAGGGTAAACCGCAGCTCCCCGGTATAGTCCAGATGTTCGACGATGTGGGATGCATATATCTCATTAAAAGTATTGTCGGAAAATTGCGACAGGTCGTGGGCATTGCAGACATGGTCAACATATGGCGCCGGATTCGCATTCAGAATCTCCCACCCGGCGGATTTCACCTGTCCCCCTATATGCAGCTTCCTGATTGTTTGAGTTGTTTCCATGGCTATGCTTGGAAAAGTCGCGTGAAATATTCCATGGCATCCTGCCATGAGATAAAACAAGTATCAAGGCAAAACAATGGAAAGTTACGGTGCACAGGAATTGCCCGGCACTTTAACTGTCACGTCGATTGTTGGCTCGCATATTTCAGAATCCGCCGCCGTTTTGCAATCCGGTTTTTGTCCGTACAATGCCACTATGACAAATCCCCTAGCCATTTCCGCAACGCAGGAGCAGGACATCCGTTTCATGCGAGAGGCGCTGGCACAGGCACAGCTGGCCGAGGCGGCGGGTGAGGTGCCGGTGGGCGCGGTAGTGGTGAAGGATGGCGAGATCGTCGGGCGCGGTTACAACGCACCGATTTCCAGCCACGATCCGTCCGCGCATGCCGAGATGATGGCCATGCGCGATGCGGCGCGGCATCTGGGCAATTATCGGCTGGTCGGCTGCGAACTGTACGTGACGCTGGAGCCGTGCGTGATGTGTGTCGGTGCAATGTTCCATGCGCGCATCGCGCGGGTGGTATACGGTGCGCACGATCCGAAAACCGGCGCGGCGGGTAGCGTGCTCAACCTGTTCACCAGCACCCAGTTGAACCATCATGCCCGTATTGAAGGCGGCGTGCTGGCGGAGGAGTGCGGCAAAGTGCTGAGCGATTTTTTCGCGATGCGCCGCGCACAGCAGAAGGCGTAATGAACATTACCATCCACATTCCGGAGCAGACGCTGGAGTTGTTCGATGATGCCGGACAGTTGCTGCGCCGCTATGCGGTTTCCACCGGAGCGAACGGTGCCGGCGAGGAGAGCGGCAGTTTCTGTACACCGCGCGGCAGGCATGTGATCCGCGCCAGGATCGGCGCAGGCCAGCCGGAGAACACGGTATTCGTGGCGCGCCGCCCGACGGGGGAAATCTATACGACCGAACTGGGAGCCCAGCAGCCGGGGCGCGACTGGATACTGACGCGTATCCTGTGGCTGTCCGGTTGCGAGCCGGGTTACAACCGATGGGGTTCCTGCGATACCATGCATCGCTACATCTACATCCACGGCACGCCGGACAGTACGGCGCTGGGAAAGCCGGGCTCGAAAGGCTGCGTGCGGATGCGCAATGCGGACCTGTTGGAACTGTTCGAGCAGGTAGAGGCGGGAACGCAAGTCGAGATCATTGCCTGAGGGGAAACAGGCGGGGAGGTAAACCATGAGTCATGCGTTTACGGTAAGTCTGGTTTGCTGGCATGACGGAGAGCCGCTGTTGCGCGCAGTGCGCGAGGCAGTGTTTGTCCAGGAGCAGCATGTGCCTGCGGAACTGGAGTGGGATGGGCTGGACGAGGATAGCCGCCATGCGCTGGCGCTAAGCGCCAAGGGTGACGCCATCGGTTGCGGGCGGATGTTGCCGGATGGCCACATCGGGCGCATTGCGGTGATGCCGCAATGGCGCAAGCAGCATGTCGGTACCGCGATCATGGAAGCATTGTTGAACGAGGGGCGCTCACGCGGTTTCAAGCAGGTGGACGTGGATGCGCAAACCCATGCGACGCCCTTCTACCGCGGTTTCGGTTTTCAGGAAGAGGGCGAGGAATTCGAGGATGCGGGCATCCCGCACATCAGGATGCGTCTGCGCTTATAACCTCGGGCAGCCCATAGGGCAGCGCCTCGAATTTCAGTTGTTCGCCGTCGAGTGAGCCAAGGTGCACGGGATGCCCGTCGTGGCTGCTGATCTGTACCACTGCCAGCAGGTCGCTGCCGCCGCCGGGTGCCGCCGCAGCATTCACCACCATGCCGCATGCCTGGCCTGCCATTTCCGGGCTGTACAACTCGTCGCCTGCCTGCGCAGTACCTTCAATGTGCGCCAGATACATGCGCCGCTTCAGCTTGCCCAGATACTGCATGCGCGCGACGATTTCCTGTCCCGGATAGCAGCCCTTCTTGAAGTTCACGCCGCCGATCAGCTCCAGGTTCGCCATTTGCGGTACGAACTGTTCCTGCGTGGCGGGCAGGATCACCGGCACGCCGGCGCGGATATTGAGCCAGTCCCAGCAGGCCGAGCCGGACGGACGTGCGCCATCGTTCAGGCATTTCCATAATGCGGGTGCCTGCTCGGGTGTCGTAACGATCTGGAAGCGGTCGCTGCCCAGGCGGATGACACTGCCATGATTATCGTGAACGACTGCCATGGCATCCTGCGGCAGCGAGGCAAAGCATTCCTCGACCAGCGCCTGCGCCTCGATGCCGGCCAAGCCAAGGCAGACCAGTTCGTCGCTGGCATCGCTGATTTTCACCTTGCTGCGCAGTACGTACATGGTGAGCTTTTTCTGGATCATGCCGCACAGACTGCGCGGCAGATGCAGATAATAGTCGTCGCCGGTCTTCCAGATCAGGAAGGTTGCCAGCATGCGTCCCTTGGCGCTGTTGAAGCTGCTGAGCTGGGCGCGTTGCGCGGAAACTTCGCGCACATCGCTGCTGAACAGGTTTTGCAGGAAGCCCTGTGCATCCTCGCCGGAAACCCTGATCAGGCCGAACTGGCCCAGGTCGCATATTGCGGTGCAGGTCCTGGTGGTGGCGAGTTCGCTGTGCGCGTCGCCGAAATGTTGTACTACGCCGTCTTCAATTTTGGCATATTGTGCTGCCAGAAAATCTTGCCAAACCTGGTTCATTGCCTTGTCCAATTAAATAGTATTCCCGCAATCTTACCGCGAAGTTGGTCGTTTTTCGATAAACTTGCGCTCCATGAGACGACTCGTCTGTTTAGCGCTGCTGTTGCTGCTTGCCGCATGTGATGGCGGGTTGTGGAACGACCCCTATCCGGCGGCCGACCAGGGCAAGTCGATCATCTATTCCGCGTTCACCGGGCGCCCCAAGCACCTCGATCCGGCGCAGTCCTACAGCGAGAACGAGTATGCTTTCATCGCGCAGATCTACCAGCCGCCGCTGCAATACGATTACCTCAAGCGCCCCTACACCCTGGTGCCGCAGGCGGCCAGTGCGATGCCGACGGTGCACTACTACGACAAAAACAACCGGTTGCTGCCGCAGCATGTACCAGCCGACCGGGTTGCATACAGCGTGTACGAAATCCATCTGCGCTCAAACCTGAAATACCAGCCGCACCCGGCGCTGGCGAAGGATGCTGCGGGCAAGCCGCGGTACATGGCGCTGACGGAACAGGATTTGAGCGGCATTCATTCATTGGCCGACTTCAAGTACACCGGCACGCGCGCGGTGACCGCCGCCGACTACGTCTACCAGATCAAGCGCCTGGCGAGTCCCGACCTGTATTCACCGATCTTCGGCGTGATGGCGCAGTACATCGTCGGCCTGAAACAGTATGCGCAGACTTTGCGCGAGGCACGCGCGAAGCAGCCTGGCGGCTGGCTCAACCTCAACGACTACCCGCTGCCCGGCGTGCAGGCAGTGGACGCGCACACCTATCGCATCAGGATTCGCGGAAAGTATCCGCAGTTCATATACTGGCTGGCGATGCCGTTCTTTGCGCCGATGCCGTGGGAGGCCGAGCGTTTCTACGCCCAGCCCGGCATGCGCGAGCGCAACCTGACGCTGGACTGGTGGCCGCTGGGCAGCGGGCCGTACTACCTGTCGGAGAACAACCCGAACGAGCGCATGGTGCTGACGAAAAATCCCAATTTCACCGGCGAGTACTATCCGTTGGTGGGCATGCCGGGCGATCGCGAGGCCGGATTGCTGAAGGATGCGGGCAAGCCGCTGCCGCTGACCGGCAAGGTGGTGTTCTCGCTGGAGAAGGAAACCATTCCCTATTGGAACAAGTTTCTCGAAGGCTATTACGATGCCTCCGGCATCAGTTCCGACAGTTTCGACCAGGCGGTGCAGGTCGGCGTGGGTGGAGAGGCGCGCGTCACTGCTGAGATGAAAAAGCAGGGCATCACGCTGTCCACCTCGGTTGCCACTTCCACCATGTACATGGGCTTCAACTGGCTCGACCCGGTGGTGGGCGGGAATTCGGAACGGGCGCGCAAGCTGCGCCAGGCGATCTCGATTGCGGTGGACTGGGAGGAATTCATCTCCATCTTCGCCAACGGTCGCGGCATTGCCGCGCAATCGCCGATCCCGCCTGGTATTTTCGGCTACCGCAAGGGCGAAGCCGGCATCGACCACTATGTGTATGACTGGGTGAACGGCGCGCTCAAACGCAAGTCCATTGCCGAGGCGAAAAAACTGCTGGCCGAAGCGGGCTATCCCGGCGGCATCGACGCCAAAACCGGTCAGCCGCTGGTGATCTATCTTGATACCACCGCCACGGGAGTCGGGGAAAAGTCGCGCCTCGACTGGCTACGCAAGCAGTTCGATAAAATAAACCTGCAGCTGGTGCTGCGCAGCACCGACTACAACCGCTTCCAGGACAAGGTCAGCAAGGGCGATACCCAGCTGTTTTACTACGGCTGGAACGCAGATTACCCGGATCCGGAGAATTTCCTGTTCCTGCTCGACGGCGCGCAGGCCAGGGTTGGACATGGCGGCGAAAACGCCAGCAACTACGAGAACCCGGAATACGACCGCCTGTTCGACCGGATGAAGAACATGGACAACGGCCCGGCGCGGCAGAAGATCATCGACCGCATGGTGGAAATCCTGCAGCACGATGCGCCGTGGATGTGGGGCTACCATCCCAAGGACTACGTGCTGCACCACAGCTGGCTGTACAACAGCAAGCCGAACAAGATGGCGACCAACAACCTCAAGTACCTGCGTGTCGACGCGGCGAAACGCGATTCCATGCGCAAGAAATGGAACCAGCCGGTGCTGTGGCCGTTTGCAGTGCTGGGGATTGCGCTGGCTGCGCTGGGCTGGTGGCTGCGTGCCGCGCTGCGCAGGCGCGAGGAAAGAATCGGCTGACGTCCAGCCTGGTCGATCCGGGTCTCGGTTGTCGCTGCACTGATAAAGTGCGCGCGCCCCATATGTGAAACGGCAATGCAACGTTATGGTGCGTTGAGACAATATCGTCCGAATACAGGATCTCTTGTTGTTTAAAACGAAAAATTTTCTGGAAATAACAGAAATTTTTCGATGCAACTCATTTTTGGGCAGATAGCGGCATAGCTCGCTTTCAGCCACCTTTTAAGTCACAAATCCGGAAAGCAATTATAAAAAACGGCCTGTACCGATGCGTGCATGGTTGCGCCACACGCCAAGGGGGCATAAGCTTAATTCACCTCTGGAATACTTCTTGCGTTAACTGCACTCAAGATTGAAACCAAGGGTGCTTGTCACGCAACGGCGATCGTTATGAACTGGAACGAAGCCATCAAATCAGCCATCGGATTCCGCCACTGGAGTCATCGACATCCCGAGCTGACCTGGGAGGAATCCGGTACGGCAACACGCATACGCCAAGTGTTGGACGAATGGCGTATTTCCTGGCGTGCCTGCGCGGAGCACGGCACTGTCGCGACGCTGGCGCCTAATACGCCGGGCGAGCACATCGCGCTGCGCGCGGATATGGATGCTTTGCCGATTATCGAGAAGGTGTCAGCGGATTACTGCTCCAGAGAGGCGGGGAAAATGCATGCCTGCGGCCACGATGGTCATATGGCGGCGTTGATCGGCGCGGCAATCTGGCTTAAGCAGCATGAAAGCGAGTTGCCGGGGCCGGTCACCCTGTTGTTCCAGCCTGCCGAGGAAGGTGGTCACGGCGCAAAACGCATGATTGAGGACGGCGCGCTGGAAGGGGTCGAGCGTATCTTCGGCTGGCACAACTGGCCCGCGCTGCCTGCCGGTAGCGCGGTCTGTCCCGACGGCCCGGTGATGTCCGGCAACGGCAGCTTTCACATGGAGATCAAAGGGCGCGGCGGGCACGCCTCGCAGCCCGAGGCGGCACGCGATCCGGTGCTGGCCGCCGCGGCCATCACCCTTAATCTGCAACAGATCGTCAGCCGCCGCCTGCCGCCCCAGGCTGCCGCGGTGGTCAG
>CAZMSI010000071.1:0-8517 GCA_964568895.1 uncultured Sideroxydans sp.
TGAACGGTTTTGTGGCCGTGCTTATTTCAGGCCTGCGGCAGCTCGGGCGCGTGCTTTGGCGGCGGCGTTGTCGCCGAGGGAGACGTGCAGCAGGTCGACCAGCCGGCGCATGATGTGGTTTTCATGCGCGCTGACTTTGCCGTCGGCATAAACGACTTGCCACAGGTATTCGACGATCTGAACTTTTTCCGGCAATTCCAGTTCGTGGTTGATGAGCGTGGTGAACTGGTAGAAATCGTTGGCGGTCCTTGATGTCTGCTGCCCCCGTTCGGTGAGTTGCCTCACTTCCACATCCGACAGGTTAAAGCGCTGCTTGAGGATTTTCAGGATCGCGGCCTGTTCCTCGAACGCGCATTCGGCATCCGCCTGCATGACCTCGATCAACAGCACGGCAATGGCCAGTTGCAGGGTATTTTCTTGATGCACCTCGACTTCGTTAGGGAGGAACGTCGCCGACAGGAAATTACTCAGTTTGTTCAGCATGGCTTGGTTTTGATGCTTTTCGGATTTTGGTCTGACCATGGGTTCACCTGGAAAGTTCGGTGGATGGTCCGGACATTATTCCCTGCGCGCCCGGTCGAAGGCAAGGTCGAGGATGTCCACCGCATCGTCCCAGCGGCGGGCGTGCAGCATCACCAGCAGCACCTTGTGGCCGTCGCGTGCGGCGTAGATCACCTGGCAGCGGCCGGCGCGGCGGGTGTAGCCGGTCTTCAGGCCGAGCACGCCGGGGACGCGGCCGATCAGGCCATTGCGGCTGCTGAACGAGAAGCTGTGCTTGCCGTCGAGCGTGGCGATGCGCATGCCGCGCCTGGCGGTGAGTTCGGTGATTTCCGGATGTTTGAGCAGTTCGCGGGCGAGCAGGGCGAGGTCGTGCGCGCTGCTGTGTTGCCGTGCATCGTCGCGGCCGCAGGCATCGGCGTAATGGGTGTCGCGCATGCCGAGCTGCTGCGCGCGCTGGTTCATCAACTGCACCAGGTGTGCTTCGCTGCCGGCGACGGAATCGGCCAGTGCATGGCAGGCGCCGTTGTCGGAGGCGATCAGCATGGCGGCGAGCAGGTCGCGGGTGCGGAATGTTTCGCCGGTCTTGAGGCCGATGCCACCTGCCTGCTCGGCATCGGGGTCGATGTTGACGGGGGTGTCGGGCTGCTTGCGCTCGACCACCAGCAGTGCGGTCATCAGTTTGGTCAGGCTGGCGGAGGGCAGGTGCCGGTGCGGCTGGTTTTCCCAGACGGTGTTGCCGTCGATTGCGACGAGGTAGGCGGTGGCGGCGTCGGGGAAGGGGTCGCGCGGCAGCTCGCCGGGCTGCGCCCATGCCGGGGCGCACAGCAGCAACAGGATTGCCGGGATTAGCCTAGAAGCCAAGCAGCCCCTTCAGTTTGTCTGCGCCTTTTTGCAGTGCTTCACCCGAGTCCATGGATTGTGTGCTGCTCGAAGACGATGATCCGGGTTTCTTTTCCGCCGGCTTCGGTGCTTCGGTCATCTGCCTGGCCGGCTGCGAGGCGTCGCAGCTCTTGCCCAGCTTCTTGCCGCTGTAGTGTGTGGTCATGTCGATGTTCTGGCCGTGCGATTTGCCCTTGAGGTGCATCACGCCCTTGTAGCTGGTTTTGGCGACGGTGACTTCGCCGCGGCCGGTCATCACTTCGCCGTCCTGGTCGCAGCGCATTTTCCACGAGGTCTTGCTGCCCCGCTTTTTGATGTCGGTTATCTTGCATTCCTTGTTGGGCGCGGATTTGCGCGGGTCGCTGGCGCCGCCCCTGGGCAGGCAGACCTGCATCGTGGTGGCGGGTATGGCCATCGGCATGTTGGGCATTTCGGTCTTGCTGGTGACTTTCCATAGCTCGCCCGGTTCGGCGCTGGCGGCGGCGGTGAACAGCCCGGCCGCGCAGGCGAGGCAGGTGACGATCAGTTTTTTCATGGCGATCCTCTGATGTGTTGCAGGACGGCTCGGTCCGATGAATGATTTTTGCCCTCGCCGGCAATGATGTCAATATGCCTGCGGCACCTGTGCGGCCAGTGGCGATATAATCCGAGGGGCAGATTAACAATTTTTCCAAATTCAAGGGAAGCCTTTCAATCATGAATCCAACCCTGGTTTTCGATATCGAGACGATCCCGGACGTGGCCGGCCTGCGCGAACTGTATGAACTGGACGCGGCGGTGAGCGACGCCGACGTGGCGGAGATGGCATTCCAGATGCGCCGCCAGAAAACCGGCAGCGACTTCCTGCAGCACCACCTGCACCGCGTGGCGGCAATCTCCTGCGTGCTGCGCGAGGGCGACAATTTCAAGGTGTGGACGCTGGGCGAGCCGGACGAGGATGAGGGCAGCATCATCCAGCGTTTTTTCGACGGCATCGAGAAATACACGCCGCAGATCGTGAGCTGGAACGGCGGCGGCTTCGACCTGCCGGTGCTGCACTACCGCGGGCTGATCCACGGCGTGCAGTGCCCGCGCTACTGGGACATGGGCGACGACGACCGCGACTTCAAGTGGAACAATTACATCAGCCGCTACCATACGCGCCACCTCGACCTGATGGATCTGCTGGCGATGTACACCGGCCGCGCCAATGCGCCGCTGGACGAACTGGCGAAGCTGATCGGTTTTCCCGGCAAACTGGGCATGGACGGCAGCAAGGTGTGGGAGGCGTACCAGCAGGGCAGGATCGGCGAGATCCGCGATTACTGCGAGACCGACGTGGTCAACACCTGGCTGGTGTTCGCACGCTTCCA
This sequence comes from uncultured Sideroxydans sp., assembly GCA_964568895.1. Lineage (GTDB taxonomy): Bacteria > Pseudomonadota > Gammaproteobacteria > Burkholderiales > Gallionellaceae > RI-121. Next base: position 2,733 of record CAZMSI010000071.1, read on the forward strand.
GTTGATGCGCGGGCAATTCACCAAGGCGCGCTATGAGCAGGAGCTGGAGCTGGTGCGCAGTACGCTGGAAAAATCCGAAGGAGCGCACTGGCAGGAATTTCTGGCGCAATGGCCTGAGAAAAAATCTGCATGAATCCGGTAATCGTTGAATCCCTCGACCAGGAAGGTCGGGGCATCGCCCATTGCGAGGGTAAAGTCATTTTCATCGAGGGCGCGCTGCCCGGCGAGCGCGTGACCTACAACTCATATCGCAAGAAGCCCAGCTATGAGCAGGCGCGTGTCGTCGATATCCTGAAGCAGTCGTTCATGCGCGTGCAGCCGAAGTGCAGCTATTTCGGCGTGTGCGGCGGCTGCTCGATGCAGCATCTGGAGCCGCGTGCGCAGGTGGCCGTCAAGCAGCGCGTGCTGGAAGACAACCTGGCGCGCATCGGCAAGGTCAAACCCGAGAGCATATTGCCGCCGATCTACGGCATGCCGTGGGGTTATCGCCAGCGCGCGCGGCTGTCGGTGCGGCATGTGCTGAAAAAGGGCAAGACGCTGGTCGGTTTCCGCGAAAAGAATGGCAAATACGTGGCGGACATGCAGCACTGCGAAATCCTGGAGCCGAAAATCGGCGGCATGCTGGGGCAACTGGCGCAACTGATCGAGGGTCTTTCCATCCGCCATGCGTTGCCGCAGATCGAGGTGGCCGGCGGCGATAATGTGGACGTGCTGGTGCTGCGCATCCTCGAACCGTTGTCGGCAGCAGATGAAGCGCTGCTGCGCAGTTTTGCCGACGAGCACGGCGTGCAGTTCTGGACGCAAACCAAAGGACCGGAAACAGTGGTTCCGTTTTATCCGCTGGATGCGCCCGCACTCAGCTACAGCCTGCCGGAATTCGAGATCGAGATGCCGTTCGCGCCGAGCGAGTTCACCCAGGTCAATCATCAGCTCAACCGGGTGATGGTGCATCGCGCCATGCGCCTGCTCGACCCACAGCCGGGCGAGCGCATTGCGGATTTTTTCTGCGGCCTGGGCAACTTCACGCTGCCGATTGCGCGGCGCGGGGCGCAGGTGCTGGGCATCGAGGGCAGTGATGCGCTGGTCAGGCGCGCACAACAGAATGCGGCGCACAATGGCCTTGCCGAAAACGCGAAATTTGCGGCGATGAACTTGTTCGAGATCGACGGGCCTACACTGGAACAGCTCGGCCATTTCGACAAATGGCTGATCGATCCGCCGCGCGATGGTGCGATGGAGCTGGTGAAGGCGATCGGCGACAATGGACCGCAGCGTATTGTGTACGTGAGTTGCAGCCCGGCCACGCTGGCGCGCGATGCGGAGGTGCTGGTGCATGTGAAAGGTTATGCGCTGAAAGCGGCGGGCGTGATGAACATGTTTCCGCAGACTTCGCACGTGGAGTCGATTGCGCTGTTCGAGAAACCGTGAGAAGGAAGGTAGATGGAGATCAAGCCGATCGGAATCATTCATTCGCCCTTCGCCACCAAGGAGTCGTGTCCGATTCAACCCCTGTACGCGAATGGGGCGGCCGGTCGTGTTGAAGTTTTCAGGGAATTCGAAGCCGGCCTGCAGGATGTTGAAAGCTTCTCGCACATTTACCTGTTGTATCTGCTGGATCGGGCCGGCAAGATAGAACTGGTACGTGAAACTTTCCTGGATGACGCGCCGCACGGTATCTATGCATCCAGGCATCCGTGCCGTCCGAACGGCATGGGCATGTCCATCGTGAAATTGATCGGGCGCGAGAAGAATGTGCTTGCGGTAGAAGGGATCGACGTGCTGGATAACACGCCGTTGATCGATATCAAGCCGTACATTCCGAGATTCGATATCATCGAATCGGCATCGGAGGGATGGTTTGCCGGAAAGAGCTGGCGTCCAAAACCCGATGGGAAAGAGTGATTGGCAAGTCAAGGTTGCAAAGGAAATATCCGATGAAAAAATACAGCGATCTGGTGGCCGACGCGCTGACGCGCGTGAAGGAGGTCATGCCGTGGGACCTGGCAGCACGACTGGAGGGGGAGGCGGATGCTGCGCCGCTGCTGCTTGACGTGCGCGAGCCGGCAGAATTCGACAGCCTGCGCATTCCCGGCTCGCTCAACGTGCCGCGCGGGGTGCTGGAGCAGTCGTGCGAGTGGGATTACGACGAGACCGTGCCGCTGCTGGCGGCGAGTCGCGATACGGAGATCGTGGTGATTTGCCGCTCCGGCTACCGTTCCGCGCTGGCGGCCGATGCAATGCAGCAGATGGGCTTTGCCAACGTGGTGTCGCTGCGGCTGGGCGTGCGCGGCTGGAACGACGCCGAGCTGCCGCTGGAAAGCGGCAAGGGCCAGCCGCTGGACCCGGATGCCGGGGACGAACTGCTGGCGCCGCGCGTGCTGCCGGAGCAGCGCAAGCCGAAGACTTCCTGAGTAGGCGGGCGTGCGGAAATTTTCCGCAGTCCTGGCTCAATAAGTGGTTCCTCATATTTAATTTATGGAACAAATAGTGCATTAATCTGACAAATAGCAATAAGATACGGTCTCAAATTATTCTTAATCGGCAGTTGAGCACCATACCGTCCAAGTAGTCGAATTACTCGCAGGTCTTTTTTATATCTGCAGTTTTTTCCGAACCGAGGTAACAACATGGATGCAAAAACCGACAGAATGACTTTTTCCGTCCCGGAGCATTCCAGCAAGGGGAAAGCCAGACAAATCCTTCAACATGTCTTTGCGGGCTACAACGGCAGCCTGGCAGTCCGGCTCGGCAAGTCCCCGCCCGATTGCGTGCTGGTTTTCCACCGCCTGCAACCGCTGCGCGACATGATCCTGGCTCCGGATCCGTTGCGCCTGGCCGATGCGCATTTCCGCGGCTGGGCGGATATCGAGGGCAACATCTATACGGCGCTGGAGATGCGGGAATACCTGCAGTCCCTGAAGCTGCCGTTGCCGGAAAAATTTTCGTTGTGGCTGGCGGCGCTCGGTCTGTCCGATGAGGATGAGCGCGTCGCGACTCATGCCAGGCGTGTGTGGGACAAGCCGCTGACCATGATCAGGCACAGCCGGGACATGAACCGGGAGGCAATCGGTTTTCATTACGACGTTTCCAATGATTTCTACCGGCTGTGGCTTGACGAGCGGATGGTTTATTCCTGTGCCTATTTCAGGAATGCAAATGAAAGCCTGGACGATGCCCAGAGCAACAAGCTCGACCTGATCTGCCGCAAGCTGCGCCTGCAGCCGGGAGAAAAATTGCTGGACATCGGTTGCGGCTGGGGCGCGCTGGTGATCTGGGCGGCCCGGCATTACGGCGTAGAGGCGCACGGCATCACACTGAGCCGGAACCAGTACAACCATGCCGTGCGCCGCATCCGCGAACTCGGCCTGGAGGGGCGGGTCAGCGTGGAGCTGAAGGATTACCGCGACCTGGAAGGCGAGGGTGTCTATGACAAGATTTCCAGCGTTGGTATGTTCGAGCATGTTGGCCTGAGGAATTTGCCGCTGTATTTTTCGACGGCGCATCGTCTGCTGCGGGATGGCGGGCTGTTCCTGAATCACGGCATTACCCAGGACGAAATGGGCGGTACCAGCACAGTGGGTTTCAAGTTCATCAGCAAATATGTGTTTCCGGACGGGGAACTCGACTGGGTAAGCAACATCCAGAGGGAAATGGAACGGTGTACTTTCGAGATTCACGACGTCGAATCGCTGCGCGCACATTATGCGCTGACCCTGCGCCAGTGGGTCGGCAGGCTGGAAGCGCATCATGAAGATGCGCTGCAGTATGTCACCGAAGCGGTATACCGGATATGGCGCATGTATATGGCGGGCTGCGCGCTGCAGTTCGAGAACGGCGAAATGGGCGTCTACCAGATACTGGCGGCGAAACGTAACCGCCAGCCGCTGGCCATGCCGCTGACCCGGTCGTACATGACTTAACTGAAACCTGGAAGGAGGACAGAATGATCAGCAATCCCATTGATGCATCCGTCTATGTCAGTCCGCAGCTGTCTTCGTTTATCGACAAGCGGGTGAACGATCCCGATGTCGAGCAGCCGCTATCGCTTTCCCAGGTGCGCGACTACCTGGCCGCGATGCTGTCCGATTCTTTCCTGGAGGCAGAAGACCTGCACCATTTCGACGTTTCCGATTCCATACTCGACGAACTGGATGAATTGATCGACGAGTTCGGGCCGAGTGCGCCGGCGGTAGACTTTGCCCAGGCCATGGCCAGCGAGGGGCTGTCGCGGGTGATCGAAACCGTCATGGACGAACATGAATATCCGCCGACGCTGGGCGAGGTGCATGAGGCCATGATCGCAGGGCTGGTCAACCGCCTGGTTGGCGACGGTGTGCTGGAGGAAGACGAGGACGACATGCTGGAGACGGAAATCGAGGGATTGGTCGGCCGCTTCGGCGCAGAGGCGCTGGCCGAGGATTTTTTGCGTTACGAGTAGCGGGCGTTGTTCCCTGGATCAGTCCGGTTTCGGCGTCAGCGCGGCAGTGTTGAACGTTACGCCGGCCCAGCCGCTCTGCATGAAGTTGCGGATGTTCTGGTGGTCGCTGCCGCCGGGATTGCCGAGCACGTCCTGGCGGTAATAATCGCCGAAGCAGTGCAGGGTCTGCTGCTGCGACAGCCCGTGCATCTGCGCGAACGAGAAGATCTTGCAGGAGCCGTTGTTCTGGCCGGCCTCGTTGAGCAGCGAGCCGTTCCTGAATGCGGCGGGTGTGAAATCGTACAGCGCGTCGATCAGTGCGATGGTGTCGCTAAAGGCGATGCTGTCGGGTGCATCGTGCAGGCGCTGCAGGAAAATATCCAGTTTCATTGATTCATTCCGGCGGGTGCAGGGGATAAAACAAAAGGCGGTCTTGCGACCGCCTTTGCTGTGGGGCGTTAAGCGTTATCTGCGGTCGCCTGCCAGTGCCATCAGCAGCATGAGCAGGTTGACGAACAGGTTGTAGATGTCCATGTACAGCTTCAGCGTGGCCATCACGTAGTTGGTTTCGCCGCCACGCACGATGCTGCTGACGTCGAACAGGATGTAGGCCGAGAAGATCAGTACGGCAATGGCCGAGATGGTCAGCATCAGCGCCGGGATCTGCAGGAACATGTTGGCAAACATCGCGACGATCAGCAGGATCAGCCCGATGAACAGGAATTTGCCCATGAAGCTGAAGTCCTTCTTGGTCACGGTGGCGATGGTGGCCAGCGAGAAGAAGATGATGCCGGTGCCGCCGGCGGCAACGCCGATCAGTTGCGCACCGTTTCTCAGGTGCAGGGCAACCTGCAGGATGGGACCGAGGAACAGGCCGGCCAGCAAGGTGAAGCCGAGCAGTGCGACCACGCCCCAGACGCTGTTGCGCAGGGCGGTCACGGCGAACATCGAGCCCATCATCGCGCCGAACATCAGCAGCGAGGACATGATGGGATGCTGCGCCATGAACGAGAAGTTGGTACCCATGCCTACGACCGCGCCGATGACCGTGGGGATCATGGTCAGCGCCAGCATCATGTAGGTATTGCGCAATACCTTGTTCTGCTCGGCGGGGAGCGAACCGGTTCTTGCGGGGTTATATTCGTATTGCATCGTGATCTCCTGGTTGGTGCGTTGAGCTTCAATGGCGGGTAAGACTACAGAACTACGGAAAAAGTTTCAATCGCGGTACCAGGAAACGGATTTTCCATTTAATTCAGTTCCTACAGGGAGGCCGGATATTTCAGGATTTTCCGCCGGAGCGGCTTGCGGCAGTGTCGGTGGAGGCCGCATAATGACCTCGATATAAGAAGGTGCATTTGGTTGGGG
>CAZMSI010000072.1:0-6871 GCA_964568895.1 uncultured Sideroxydans sp.
TGGCAGGAAAGGGCACGATTGGCGCCTCGCCAAGCGTAAGATTGGAGGGGCGTTTACGACCGAAGTCCGGTCAGGCCAATCTCAAATGACTGGCACAGGTACGACTTTGATCGTTGATAAACATAAAATCGAGCGGCTGTTTACCGGCCAATGAGGGGCGTCATGTCTTTAGTGAAAATCTATTTATTCATTGGCCTGGCCATGTTCCTGACAGTCCTCTGGGATTACAAAAAACTCCCGGTAACAGCCGGACGGCTAACCAAACCATTGAATGAAAATGTAGCTGGTTTTTCCCGGGTGGTGCTGGAAATCAGGAATTTGGCAGTGATGTCACTTTTTGCCTTTTTTCTCTGGCCAGTGGTTGTGTTCTGGGAGATAGCCGGAGCAAAAAAATAATTGGTTTTTCTCTGGCAGTGCGTTTCAGCTTATAGCGCCCTGACGATCTTCTTGACCGAATCTTCTTCGCTGTCCGCCACGCTAAAGCCGAGCGTGGCCACCAGCCTGAGCATGTTATGGTTGCTCGCCAGCACCTCGCCTTCCATGGTCTTCAGCCCCTTGTCACGCGCGGCATCCATCAGGCCGCCCATCAGCTTGTGGCCGACTGCCTTGTGCTGCCATTCGTCGCTGACCACCAGCGCGAATTCGCATGATTCGCCGTCCGGGTTGATGGCGTAGCGGCATACGCCGATTTCCACTTCCCTGCCGTCCTGTTCGGTCACCGCGATCAGCGCCATCTCGCGGTCGTAATCGATCTGGGTGAAGCGCACCAGCAATTCATCGGACAACTCCTGTACGGCGTGCATGAAGCGAAAATATTTCGCTTCCTCGGAAAGGTTGTGTACGAAATCCTGCTCGATCTTCGCATCCTCGGGGCGGATCGGGCGAATGGTGATGTCGGTGCCGTCCGGCAGCTGCCAGTGCGAAACCAGGTGCGTCGGATAAGGGTAGATCGCCATGTGCGCATAGCGGTCGCCGGACACCGGCGCAAAGTCCACCACCACGCGCGCATCGGCCGCCAATGCGCCGTGCTCGTCGACGATCAGCGGATTGATGTCCATTTCCTTCAGCCATGGCAGCTCGCACACCATCTCGGAAATCCGCAACAGCAGGCTTTCCAGCGCGTCCATCTGCACCGGCGGCATGTGGCGGAACTGGCCCAGCGATTTCGAGATGCGTGTGCCGGCTATCAGTTCGCGCACCAGGAAGGTGTTCAACGGCGGCAAGGCGATAGCGCGGTCGCCCATCACTTCCACCGTGATGCCGCCCGCACCGAAGGTGATCACCGGGCCGAATACCGGGTCGGTGGTCACGCCCACCATCAGTTCGCGGCCGTTGGGCTTGACCACCATCGGCTGGATGGCGATGCCGTCGATGCGTGCATCGGGGCGATTGCCCTGCACCGCTTCGATGATCTCGTGATAGGCCGCGCGCACTGCGGTGGCATTGCCCAGGTTGAGGCGCACGCCGCCCGCATCGCTCTTGTGGGTGATGTCGGGCGAATTGATTTTCATCGCCACCGGCATGCCCAGTTCCTGCGCCAGCATCAGCGCCTCGCCGGGAGAACGCGCGACCATGGTGCTGGCGACCGGGATGTCGAAAGCAGCCAGCAGCGCCTTGGATTCCATCTCGGACAGCGTCTTGCGCCGCTCGGCCAGCGCGGTTTCGATCAGCATGCGCGCGCCCTCCACGTCCGGCTCGTCGTGGTGCGACAGCGGGCCGGGGGTCTGCGCCAGCAGGCGCTGGTTGCGGTAGAAATCGGTGAGGTAGGAAAACGCCTCGACCGCCGCCTCCGGCGTGCGGAACGCCGGCACGTGCGATTGCGCGAACAGCGCGCGCCCCGCCCTGATCTGGGTGTCGCCCATCCAGCAGGTGAGCAGCGGCTTGCTGAAATGGCTTGCGGTTTTTAGCAGCATCTCTGCCACTTCCAGCGGCTGGGTCATCGCCTGCGGCGTGAGGATCACCAGCACGCCGTCCACGCCGTCGTCTTCCATGCAGATGCTGACCGCATCGCGGTAGCGCTCCGGTGTGGCGTCGCCGATGATGTCCACCGGGTTGTTGTGCGACCAGGTGGCAGGCAGCACCTGGTTGAGTTTTTCCACCGATTGTCCGGACAGCGAAGCAACGGTGACGCCGAGATCGACCGCGCGGTCGATCGCCATCACGCCGGGGCCGCCGCCGTTGGTGACGATGGCCAGCCGGTTGCCGCTGTAGCGGTGGCGCGAGGCCAGCGACTGCGCGGCGGAAAACAGCGCGCCGATGGACATCACGCGTACCACGCCGGCGCGGCGCAACGCGGCATCGAACACGTCGTCGGAGCCGACCAGCGCGCCGGTGTGCGACTGCACTGCTTTCGAGCCGGCATCGTGGCGCCCGACCTTGATCACGAAAATCGGCTTGCTGCGCGCGGCGGCGCGCAAGGCGCTCATGAAGCCGCGCGCGATGCGGATGCCCTCGACATAGATCAGGATGCTCTGCGTCTGCGCGTCGGAAGCGAGGTAGTCGAGGATTTCGCCGAAGTCGATGTCGGCCGCGGCGCCCATCGACACCACGCTGGAAAAACCGATGTCGTTGGGCGGTGCCCAGTCGAGAATGGCAGTGCACAGCGCGCCCGACTGCGACACCAGCGCCAGATTGCCAGGCTTGACACTGCCCTTGAAAAAAGTGGCGTTCAGGCCGATGCCGGGACGCATGATGCCTAGGCAGTTGGGGCCGATGATGCGCACGCCGTAGGTTTTTGCTGCAGCCAGCATTTCACGCTCGAGTTCCGCGCCGTGGCTGCCGGTTTCGCTGAAGCCGGCGGACAATATCACCGCAGCGCGCACGCCGTGCTTGCCGCAGGCCTCGATGATGGCGGGCACCGTCTCCGCCCTGGTGCAGATTACCGCCAGCTCGACCGGCTCGCCGATCTGCTCGATCGAAGCATAGGCGCGCTTGCCCTGCACTTCGGGATGCGAGGGATTGATCGGATAGAGTGCACCCTGGTAGCCGCCTTCCAGCATATTGCGGAACACGATGCCGCCCACCGCATCGGCACGGTCGCTGGCGCCGATCACCGCGACCGATTTCGGCGCGAACAGCATGCTGAGGTAATGTTGTCCCACGGGCTTGCCCTCCAGGTTGCTTGGGGTGAATATAGCACTGCGCGGTTACAAACTCACTTTTGCGCATGAATCGAGGACAGATAATTGCAAACCGCCTACATCAGCCATCCGGATTGCCTGTTGCACGACATGGGTGCCGGCCATCCGGAATGTCCGGCACGGCTCGGCGCGATCACGGATCAGTTGATCGCTACCGGCCTGCTGCCCTACCTGCAGCAGCACGATGCGCCGCTGGCCACCATAGAGCAACTAGCGCGGGTGCACCAGCGGGCATACATCGAATCCATCCATATGGCTGCTCCGCAACAAGGACTGTTCCAGATCGACCCGGATACGGCGATGAATCCCCATACCTGGAAGGCGGCGTTGCGCGCGGCCGGGGCGGCGGTGCTGGCGGTCGATCTGGTGATGGCAGGCAAGGTGGAGAATGCGTTCTGCGCGGTGCGCCCGCCCGGCCATCATGCCGAATCGGCACGCGCCATGGGCTTCTGCATTTTCAACAACGTCGCGGTCGGCGTGGCGCACGCGACGGCAAAGTACGGCTTGCAGCGCATCGCCATCGCCGATTTCGACGTGCACCATGGCAACGGCACCGAACAGATTTTCCGCGACGATGCGCGCGTAATGCTGTGCTCCACCTTCCAGCATCCCTATTATCCCTACCGCGGTGCAGACAGTAGCAACGAACGCATCGTCAACGTGCCGCTGCCCGCCGGCACCGATGGTACGGCTTTCCGCGCGGCAGTGAGCGAGCACTGGCTGCCGGCGCTGGAGAACTTCAAGCCGGAGATGCTGTTCGTGTCCGCCGGCTTCGACGGCCATCGCGACGACGACATGGCACAGTTCAACTTACTGGAGACGGACTACGCCTGGGTGACGCGGCAAATCAAGGAGGTTGCCGGCAAATATGCGAGCGGTCGCATTGTGTCGCTGCTCGAAGGCGGCTATGAACTGCATGCGCTGGGCCGTAGCGCGCTGGCCCACATCAGGGAACTGAGCGGGCTTTAGTTGTGCAGGTTTAGATGCGGTTGCTGATTTCGATCAATTGATGCAATTTATCCTTCGCAGCACCGCTGGCAATTAACTCATCCGCCTTTTGTATTCCCTGCTCCAGCGAATCCGCCTTGCCCGCAACATAGATCGCCGCGCCAGCATTGAGCTGTACGATGTCGCGCGCCGCGCCCGGCTGGTTGTCCAGCACGGCGAGCAGCATGTTCTTTGCTTCGTCGGCGTTGCCGACCTGGATCGCGTTCAGCGGGCCGGGCTGCAGACCGAACTGTTCGGGCTGTATGCTGTATTCGTGCACCTTGCCGTCTTTCAGCTCGGCAACGAAGGTCGGCGCGCTGATCGAGATTTCGTCCATGCCGTCTGAACCATGCACCACCAGCACATGGCGGCTGCCGAGCGAATCCAGCACCTTGGCGAGCTTGCCGGTGAGCGCGCGGTTGAATACGCCGATTACCTGGTTTTGCGCGCCTGCCGGGTTGGTGAGCGGTCCCAGCATGTTGAACAAGGTGCGTACGCCCAGCTCCTTGCGCACCGGCGCGGCATATTTCATGGCACTGTGATGGTTGGGGGCGAACATGAAGCCAACGCCGATGCTGTCCACGCAATGCGCGACCTGCTGCGGCGCGAGGCTCACGTTGACGCCGAGTTTTTCCAGCACATCGGCACTGCCGCAGGTGCTGGAGACCGAGCGCCCGCCGTGCTTGGCGACGTGCGCCCCGGCCGCCGCCGCGACCAGCGCGCTGGCGGTGGAAATGTTGAAGGTTTGCGCGCCATCGCCGCCGGTGCCGCAGGTGTCTACCAGATGGTCCGTATGCCGGGCCTCGACCCTGCTGGAAAGTTCGCGCATTACTTCCGCCGCCGCCGCAATTTCCTCCACTGTTTCTCCCTTCATGCGCAGCGCAACCAGCACCGCAGCGATTTGCGCGGTGGTGAAGTTGCCGCCCATGATGTGCTGCATCAGTGTGCGCATTTCGGCGAAAGGCAAATCCTGGCGCTCAATCAAGTGGGTCAGGGTTTGAGAGTAATTCATCACTCAACTCCTTCCAGGAAATTCTTCAGCATGGCGTGGCCGTGCTCGGTGAGGATGGATTCCGGGTGGAACTGCACACCGTGCACTGTCAGCGTCTTGTGGCGCACGCCCATGATCTCGCCGTCGTCGGTCCAGGCGGTGATCTCCAGGCAATCCGGCAGCGACTCGCGCTCGATCACCAGCGAGTGGTAGCGCGTGGCCGTGAACGGGTTGGGCAGGCCAGTGAACACGCTGTTGCCGTGGTGGTGGATCAGCGAGGTCTTGCCGTGCATCAGTTGTTTGGCATGCACGATCTTGCCGCCGAAGGCCTGGCCAATGCTCTGGTGGCCGAGGCACACGCCGAGGATCGGAATCTTGCCGGCGAACTGTTTGATCGCGGCGACCGAAACGCCGGCCTCGTTCGGCGTGCACGGTCCCGGCGAAATCACCAGGTGTTGCGGATTCAGTTCGGCGATCTGTTCCACGCTGATTTCGTCGTTGCGGTGCACCACCACGTCGGCACCAAGTTCGGCGAAATACTGCACCAGGTTGTAGGTGAAGGAGTCGTAATTGTCGATCATCAGCAACATGGTGTTCTCCTAGCGGTGCAGTTTGGCGTCAAGGCCGTCGAGCACCATCTCGGCGGCGCGCAGCACGGCGCGGGCCTTGTTCTGGGTTTCGATCCATTCGCTTTCCGGCACCGAGTCGGCGACGATACCCGCGCCCGCCTGCATGTACAGCGTTTCGTCCTTGACCACAGCCGTGCGCAGCGCGATCGCCACATCCATGTCGCCGTTGAAGCCGAGGTAACCGACCGCACCGGCATAAATGCCGCGCTTGGACGGCTCGAACTCGTCGATGATTTCCATCGCGCGCACCTTGGGCGCGCCGCTGACCGTACCGGCAGGGAATGTCGCCTTCAACACGTCAATCGCATCGAATCCCGGCTTGAGCGTCCCTTCGACATTGGACACTATGTGCATCACGTGCGAGTAGCGCTCGATCACCATTTTCTCGGTCAACTTCACCGAGCCGTATTGCGCGACGCGGCCGACGTCGTTGCGGCCGAGGTCGATCAGCATCAGGTGCTCAGCCAGCTCCTTGGGATCGGCCAGCAGGTCCTGCTCGAGCTCCTTGTCCTGCTCAGGCGTCTTGCCGCGCGGGCGGGTGCCGGCGATCGGGCGCACGGTGACCACATCGCCTTCCAGCCGCACCAGGATTTCCGGCGAGGCGCCGACCACGTGGTGGTCGCCCATGTCGTAATAGAACATGTAGGGCAAGGGATTGACGCTGCGCAGCGCGCGGTACAGCGACAGCGGCGAGGCCGGAAACGGCTGGGCCATGCGCTGCGACAGCACCACCTGCATGATGTCGCCGTCGTAGATGTACTGCTTGGCCTTTTCCACTGCAGCCTTGAATGCCGCTTCGCCGAATTCCGATTTGGCCTCGTAACCCATCATCTGCGCAGCATGCGGAATGGTTGCCGGCTGGTGCAGCATGCGCTGCAGTTGCTCCAGCCGCTGCATCGCAAGCTGGTAGGCATCGGCGTGTTCAGGATTGGCGTAGACGATCAGCATGAGCTTGCCGCTGAGGTTGTCGATTACCGCCAACTGCTCGGTCAGCATCAGCAGGATGTCCGGCGTGCCGAGCACATCCGGCTTGTCAACACCGGCCAGGCGCGGTTCGATGTAGCGCACCGTGTCGTAGCCGAAATAGCCGGCCAGGCCGCCGGTGAAACGCGGCAGCCCCGGCA
>CAZMSI010000072.1:6971-8513 GCA_964568895.1 uncultured Sideroxydans sp.
GTGTCGTAGCCGAAATAGCCGGCCAGGCCGCCGGTGAAACGCGGCAGCCCCGGCAGTTTTGCCACGCGGAAACGCGACTGGTATTCCTTGATGAAGTCGAGCGGGTTGTCTACGTCATGTACGGTTTCGCCATTCGGATGGGTCAGCGTAACCTGTTTGCCGCGTACAGTCAGGCGCGTTTCGGCCGGCAGGCCGATGAAGGAATAGCGGCCAAAACGCTCGCCGCCCTGCACCGATTCCAGCAGGTAGGAAAACGGTTTATTGGCCAGCTTCAGGTACAGCGAGAGCGGCGTATCGAGATCGGCAAAGGTCTCCACCGCGAGCGGAATGCGGTTGTAGCCTTGCTCGGCCAGTTGCTTGAATTCTTGTTCGGTAATGGGGGACAACATAAAAACTCCTCAAATCTTGCGAGAAAAAACAGCGGCGCAAGGCGCGCTGCAGCGGCTGGGCATGACGGTTACCACCATCGCCAGCTAGCAGGCTTTCTCCAGAATTCGAGGTTGTCGTATGTCATCGTTCAGACTCGTTTGATCAGTTTCATGGCGGCAGGCAGGTCGGCTATCACTGCATCGAGGTCGAGGCCGTCCACCGGTTCACCGTGATTATAACCATAAGGCACGCAAAATACCGGACAACCTGCAGCGCGCGCGGCAACCGTGTCGTTCAGCGAATCGCCGATCAGCAGCACCTGTTCCACCGGCACGCCGAAGAATTCAGCGGCATGCAGCAGCGGCATTGGATGCGGCTTCTTCTCCGGCAGGGTATCGCCGGATAGCACGATCTCGAAATAACCGGCAAGACCGATGCCCTTGAGCAGCGGCTCGGTATAGCGCGCGAGCTTGTTGGTGATGCAGCCCAGGCGGTATCCGGCAGCCTTCATCGCGTCGAGCCCTTCGACCACGCCGGCGAACGGCTTGCTCTGCAGCAGCAGCTCGGTGTAGTGCTTCTCGAAAATCGGCAGCGCCTGGTCGTACAGCGCGACATCCGGCTCGGCATGCATGTCGCCGGTCAGCGCACGCTTCACCAGCCACGAGATGCCGTTGCCGATGTAGCTCATCAGCAGCTCTTGCGACACGGCAGGACGTCCCATATCGCGCAGCATGCGGTTGGCCGATTCGGCCAGCTCGGGTGCGGTATGCAGCAGCGTGCCGTCGAGATCAATGACGATGGCGGAAACCGCCAGCGGAAAATCCTTGAACGCCATTACTTCGCTACTTTGGCCAGCTCCGCGCGCATCTCGCCGACCACGGTGTCGTAGCGGTTGGCATCGGCTTCGTTGCGCTTGCTGAAGATGGCGGAGCCGGCAACGAAGGTGTCCACGCCAGCTTCGGCCACTTCCCTGATGTTGGCCGGGCCCACGCCGCCGTCGATCTCGAGGCGGCAGTCATGGCCGCCTGCATCTATCATCTTGCGCACGGCGCGCGCCTTGTCCAGCACGTAGGGAATGAATTTCTGGCCGCCGAAGCCGGGGTTTACCGACATCAGCAGCACCATGTCCAGCTTGGGCAGCGTGTATTCCAGCACATCCAGCGGGGTAGCCGG
>CAZMSI010000073.1:0-8511 GCA_964568895.1 uncultured Sideroxydans sp.
ACTTGGCTAGTCCAACTCCCCCCCACATGGATATAGACACCATGCTTACCCATTGCGCCTAATATCATGGGACTGGGACAGTCATTTCTCATGACTATATAAGACTATTCTAATCATATATTGACAACTTGAAAACAATCTTTAATGAAAATCTGCATCGTTTCAGACAGTCATGACCGCTCCGACCCGCTTGTTGCGGCAATAACGCAGGCGCAGGCAGCCGGGGCACAGGCGGTCATCCACTGCGGCGACCTGATCGGCGCCAACACGTTGCGCGCCTCGCTCAAGCTGGGCATCCCGGTGCATGCGGTGCACGGCAACAATGTCGGCGACTTCATGGCGCTGCACAACATAATGAAGAAAAACCAGGGACAATTCACTTATCACGGCCAGGATGCGACGCTGGAACTTGGCGGGCGTAGAATTTTCGTCACCCACATGCCGCATTATGGCCAAGCCATGGCCTGTACTGGAGACTACGACCTGGTCTGCCATGGCCATAGCCACACTGCCCATATCGGCACGCAGCCCAACGTCAAGGGCGGCCACAGCTGGCTGATCAACCCCGGTTCGGTTGCCGGAATCGACGCGCCCGGTGTGGATGCTGTGCCCACCTGGATACTCGGCGACCTCGAACAGATGAATTTCGAGATTCGCACCCTGGAGCATTGAGCGATGCTTTTTGCCACATACCATCGGAGATCGGCATGACAGCCACTATTGCAACCAGCCAGACCATACTCGTTGTCGGCGGCGGCATCTTCGCGACATCGTGGAATCAGCCTATGACCACGCCGCGGAAATAATCGTCACACCTTGCCAGCTATGCCATGCGAACGTCGAGATTTACCAATCCGGAATCAATAAGAAACAGGGCACCAAATTCAAGATGCCGGTCGTCTATTACTCGCAACTGATGACCGTCGCCTATGGCGGCAGCCGAAAGGATGCAGGCCTTGACGGCTAATCGATTCCCGCCACCGGTCTGGAAAAATCATAGATAAAAAATGAGTCCTGAATGCCCTTGAGGCTTTGCAACCATATCTGCCTATGAGAAATCCGGATTCTTTTTGATTTCTTCCGGGTTGGCGTTCCAGTACATGCGCGCCAGGTCCGCAAGATTGGCTGCCCCGGTTTTTTGCATGACATGCGCCCGATGAATTTCCACAGTGCGGTGGCTAATATCCAGCCGCTGGGCAATTTCCTTGCATGTATGTCCGG
The DNA here is from genome assembly GCA_964568895.1 of uncultured Sideroxydans sp. Lineage (GTDB taxonomy): Bacteria > Pseudomonadota > Gammaproteobacteria > Burkholderiales > Gallionellaceae > RI-121. Next base: position 1,222 of record CAZMSI010000073.1, read on the forward strand.
CAATAATCCCCTTCATGATTTCCCGTTCGCGGTCGGTAAGCTCATTTAGTCGCCGGGCAATGTTTTGCTGCTCCATGAATCGCTGCCTGGCCTCCTGATTCTGCCTTAATGCTTCTTCCACCAGCGCCAGTAATTTTGAGCCGTCTACCGGCTTGAGCAGGAAATCCATTGCGCCAGCCTTGATTGCGCGTACCGTTGTGGGAATTGTGCCATGCCCGGTGAGAAACAATATCGGTAGCCGTATGGATCGTTTCAGTAACTCCTGTTGCAGCGTTGGTCCATCCATGCCGGGCATGCTGACATCCAGAATGAGGCAGCCGTCACAGCCTTGGGTGCAGGCATCGAGAAAACTCTCCGCATCCGCAAATGCCACGACCTCATGACCCGCCGATCTGAGCAGCATGGCAAGCGCGCCTCTCACCGCCTCATCATCATCGACTACAAATACTTTATCCTGGTTGTTCATAATGCAAATGGCAGAGTCAGGTGGAAAGTTGCCCCGGGCTTACCATGCGGGTCTATCCAGAGCTGGCCGCCGTTTGCTTCTATCAGCGAACGACTGATTACCAGGCCCATGCCTATGCCGGCTGGCTTGGAGGTGAAAAAAGGCTCAAATAAATGAGGGACGCTTTCCTCCTTGAAACCCGGTCCATTATCCCTGATTGTAACCTGCACAACGTTTTCATCCCTCTTGGCCCGTACCGTAACGAAAATCTCCGGCTCGGACATATGAGCCTCCCGCATTGCCTCAACGCTATTATGCAGGAGATTGAGCAATACTTTCCGTATATGCATGCTGTTAGCCTGGATCAATGGAAGTTGCAGATCAAGGTCAAGGCGGGACTGGAATTGCAGTTTTTGTTCGGTTTTTGCGCCGGCTATAACTTCCCTGATCTCCTTGTTTATGTCAAAGCTTTCAACCGGGAATTCTCTCATGCTCAATACCTCGAGCATATTGCGGATTGATTCGCCCGCACGCAATGCCTGCCGCTTGCTTTCTTCAATCGCTGTCCACAACTGCTCCGGGTCAGGCTCCCCGGATTTCAACATGATCAGCGCAGCTTCGATATATGTGGAAATTGCCAACAAGGGCTGATTCAGTTCATGGGCAAAGGCAGCGGCCGTCTGGGCCGCAACATGAAATTTCTGCAAGGTTTCCATCTCATTGCGGCGTTCATGAATATCCAGCTCCATTTTCTTCCGCGCACTGATATCGCGCAACGAACCCTGAATGAAAACCGCCCCATTCAATTCCATACGCGTAAGCAAAACTTCGGCGGGGAAAGTCGAGCCATCCTGTCGCTTATAGGTCCATTCAAAGAAGTTGGAACCGTCACGCAAGGCAACCGCCACCACCTGCTGCGCCTTTTCGGCGGAAGGAATGCCATCTGGCTGATATTCAGGAGAAATATCCCAGGGCGCCAATACAGCAAATTCCGACTCTCTTTCCACTCCGAACATCTTCACTGCAGCACGGTTGGCCGCGGAAAAACTCCATGATGGAGGAGCGATTACCAACAACGCATCGCGTGAATTTTCAAACAGCATGCGGTATTTTTTTTCGCTTTCGCTTACAGCCTCTTCGGCCTGTTTGCGCCTGGAAATATCTTCGGAAAAAATGACGATGCCACCCACACTACTATCACCTGCATACCATGGGCGGATTCCACAGCGCAGCCACAGTAGCGAACCGTCCTGCTTTTCCATACAGTCTTCGACGGCTTGCAATGCTTCTCCGTCCAGTCCACGGCGCAGCAACGGCGCCCAGCGATCCGGAATTCTGGCCGAGACCTCACCAAAGAATTTTCCAATGATGTCTTTTCCAGCCAGGCCATACACTGCCATCCAGTGCCGGCTGACTGCCAGATAGCGCATTTCCCGGTCCAGCATGGCAAGCGCTACGGGAGCATGTTCGATAAACAGCTTGAGTCGTGCTTCGCTTGAGCGCAATTCATCTTCAATTACCGTCTGTCGGTCGAGCACACGCTTTACCAGGAAATACACCAGCAAGGCAGTTACCAGAACATAAAACCACTCTACATAGGTATGGTAGCGGGAAAGCTCGGCCTTGCCTGGCGCGAGTTCGGACAGGAAGCCATTGCTGAGGGGCACCCATAGCACGCCAAATGCCGCAAGAACAAGGGCGAGACGTAAGGCTAAACGAACCGAGTTGTTCAATTCCCCTCCTGTAATGGATACTCCCAGCTTGCCGAACCACTGCTTTTTCCTCATGACATCATCTCGCAGAATCGTCCCGCCCCCAACCAGCATCTTTATGAAATAGTTTATCTTTACCGTACTTGAAACAGCAAGCCGACAATATATTGGTTGTTTTCCCTCTGATTACGTATCACTACCTATAAGTAATTCCCTGTATTCAGGATATTACCCGAGGTGGTTTATTCTACGCCTCCCGGACTTCAGGCCCGGAGTATTCTGGAGTTGCAGGATGAGATCAGCCAAAAAAACTAAATGTGAAAATAGCTTTACCCCTGAACCCGTTTTCCCTTTATTCGGTCTGCAGCGACAAATCGCTGAAAAAACCTGTCACAAGGCAAAAGCGCCGGACTGAATAACAATGGACTCCATCCAACCGAACTCGGTGGCGCGCACTTGCCGGCTACAAATCGAAACCCTGATTGCAGGATCTTCACGAGAAGAGATCGTTGACGGTCTGAAAAAAATCCTTGAAGGCTACGGGAAAGTGGTTTCTGTTGAAATATTGCCTTCAGGCTCGAAAATTTATGCGTTTCTGGTGGATTTCGAGAGTGCGCAAGACGCTATAGTCGCATCACAGGAACTGGATTATTTATTGTTCGGACATTCGACAATGGTGATTCATGCCCTCCCGGAAGCTTTGTGAAATAAAGCTTCAACCCCGGTGATCCCGTGGCCAATCTCCCCCTCAGTGTTCGCCTACAGTTTCCGCCATCATTTAACGCGCTATAATAACGCCAGCGAGTTAACCGGAAACCTTACCATGCAACACCTGACGCCCAAACAGGCACATGAATTCCTGCGATCCAACCCGGAAGCAGTGTTCATCGACGTACGCAGCGAAATCGAACACATGTTCGTCGGCCACCCGGAAGGTTCGCTGCTGATTCCATGGGTGGACGGACCGGACTGGGAAATCAATCCGGATTTCGTCGCACATGTCAAAAAGGCCGCCAGCGTAAACCGCCCGGTGGTACTGATCTGCCGCTCGGGCCGGCGCTCGGTGGATGCGGGCATGGTACTGGAGCAAGCCGGACTGACCGAGGTGTACAACATACTGAACGGCTTCGAAGGCGACCTGAACGAACACCACCACCGCAACTCCATCAACGGCTGGCGGCACGAAGGTCTGCCTTGGGCACAAACCTGAGGAATTGCTTGAATATGGACTCTGTTATTTCCAATTTCGCAGAAGCCGAACAGGAACTGGTCACACAAGCCAGCTGCTCAAACGTTACAGCAAACGCATCCCGCTGCAACTGGCTGACTGTGAACCACAGCTCGGGTCCAATCCGCAGGATTAGTAGCCGCGCGACCTTTCAGGATCGCGCGGCTGATTATTTTTGCTGATTACCTCAGGGCTTCTTGGGGGTGGTGTAAGGCACTTCTTTCTGGTGCGGTTCCCAGGTGGTTTCATAGCCAACAAAAAACTGCCCTGGCACAATTTCTTTCTGACGGGTAGTCACGTGGAATGCGTGGCCGTCGGGAACCTTGGGGCGGGTAAAAGGCTTCTTGTCATCACTCATGATCATACCTCCTTAGATTGTAGAAAACGGGGGGTTGAAAACGGGAGGCCGGCATGTCGGCCTCTCCCACTTAACTGGCGAAATTATACTATTTAGCGCGTGTAATGTCCCTTATTTGGGATCACATGTCGCACTCCCCCCTGGGGATTCTCAACGTCCCCTTTGTAGCGGGGGATGATGTGAATATGGACATGGAAGATACTTTGCCCGGCCGCCGGTCCCACATTAACGCCGATATTGTAGCCATCCGGACTGAACTCCTCATCAATGTGTTTTTTTTCCTCTTTAATGAGGCCCATGCAGGCAGCCACTTCTTCCGGTGTCAGGTCGAAAAAGCTGGCGACATGCCGACGCGGGATGACCACGGTGTGCCCCGGACTCGCCGGGTAGGAGTCACGAGCACTGTAAGCAAGTTCATGTTGTATTGATACCCCACGCGGATCTGTGCAAAACAGGCATGGATTATTGGGGTCTCTTTTCTTTTCTTGTGTTGCTTCAGACGACAACGGAACACCTCCTGTTCAGCCCATACGTTATACTTTGGGCACGGAATATCTTATTGAGGAAACCATCTTGGCATCGAATAAGGGACGGGCTTACTTTGCACTGCTGGGTTATCATTTTAACCCCGACGACATTACACGCCTGCTTGGGATAGAACCCACCTCCATCAATGCTGCTGGCGCATACAGTGGCCTGGATAAGCCCGTAATCAGTTCATGGGAGTTATCAACGGAGACCGTTACTAGCGATGAGGCCGAGGTGGACGTTTTTGCCTTGACGGACATCATCGTAAAGCAACTGGAACCCATTAAAGAAAAAATCGTTGAAGTCTGTAAAAGCCACAATTTATCCCCAAGGTTGGGCGTGGCGCTGACTTTATCTATTGATAAAGATGAATCAAGCCCGGAAGTCGGGTTTGGCGCCAGAACGATCCGCTTCCTGGCGGATACCGGTTCATTTATTGAAGTGGAAAATAAACTTTCCGAGCGGGTTTGATTCATTCCTCTCTCAACGACCTAGCTGTTAAGCACTTCTAGCTGTGCCTGTGCCTTTTTCATCTGTTCCTCGCAATGCTTTAAACAGAGTGGTTGTAGCGCGTGAGGAAAACATTCCATAATCACTTCAAATTCATCTGCAATTTCTTCTGCAAGCCCGGCATCGTTTGTCAATTGAGCAAGTACGTTTTGTGCTGTCGCCTTATTCACTCGGCAGATGACTGCCAAATGGATAGGCAGCTGCTGCTCCATACTGACCGTCCATGCCTTTTCATATGATTTGATCGCTTCTTTCAAGCGCTCAGGATTCTCTTCCGACTCGGCCAGGTGATGCAAAACGACAGCCCGATTGTTATGTGTAGCAGTCAGCTCTAATGCGTAATCGTCGGCGTCGAGTGCGGCAAGCGCATTCTTATAAGCAACAACGGATTTTTGAAATTGACGGTTACCTTTAAGCAGTTTCCCGTGCGTATGCAAGGTAGCCCCCAGTTGATGCATGGTAAACATCCAGTCTTGCGGATATCCATCTCGCGTCCAGACCAGCAAAGCATTGGTGTACGCATCTACAGCGATCTTTAACGGCTTTGTCGTTTCAAGCAAGCGGCCAAGCGCCTGGTTGGCCGTGCCCAGGTTATATTGCGTAGCCGCCCATTCCAATGGTGAGTTTTCCTGCCTGAACTCCTCTAATGCATTGCTAAAACACTGAATGGCCCGTTCAAACAATTCAGCATCTCTCCGCTGCTGCCCCAGCGCTGCCAGAATATTTCCGAGATCGTTCTGTGCCTTGGCCCAGGCTAATGGCTCCTGGTCGCGACTTATATTGGGAACAGGAGAACCTGCAACAGGCGGCTCTGTCAGTGATGCCTCTAACGCCTCAATCAAATGCTCATAGATTTTGGAACTAAAGCTGTGCTGTTCAAAGTTTCCCCGTGTGAAAAGGAAGTTATCAAGTGCGGTCACATTTCTATCCGGAGTAGCGGATTCGACGAACTCTTCACTAAGCATACCTATGGAATCGGCTATTGCACGTTCCAGGGCCCTGTTCACCGGGTAAATGATGTAGCTATTCGAGAATTTCATTTTGCCCGGTCGAGTATCTCATTTAAATCCGGATCGGCACCAACCGCTCCGCCAAGTTCGATTTCTTCATCGGTTGCATCACGTATAGACAAGACTTCCAGCATGAAAGTGACTTCTCTGCCGCAAAGCGGGTTATTACCATCGACAGTTAATGTCTTGTCATCGAATCGGGTAACGATAAAGTTTCTGGGCTCACCCTTTTCATTTTCCATGGTGATGGTCATACCGATTTCCCGATACTCTTCCGGGACATTTTCGATATGATCGGTAAACACCAGAGATTCATCTCTCTCGCCGTATAACAGGGTAGTATCAACTGGCACTTCGATGACATCGCCGACTTTCTTGCCGTACAGTTCCTTGGTTACATCTTCAGACATCACATCATTCACACCATGAACATAACCCAGCGGATAATCCACAGTAACCAGTACGTCACCGGTTTTGTCATCGATGACCTTGTAATTTAGTTCAACGAATTTTTCGTCTTCAATTGTATCTGACATATCTAATATAACTTATTTAAATCCCTGTCTTAAAATAAGGTAGCACCAAAAATTTTCACCTTGTCCTTTTCATACCCCAGCACCAGCCTGCCCAGCCATTCACCTTTATTTTTTTTGTTTATCACTTTATATAAAACAGTGACATATTCTCCACGGCGTATCATGCCAAGATACGTATAGTTTTCTGACAGGTTTTTTGCCAGTTCGCTTCTTGCAAACTGCTTACCCATTTCAACCTCATTTGCACCCGCAATAAAAGAGCTCGAAAAATTACGCGTGAAGGCACCGTAGTTTCCTTCATTAGAGTACTTGATAAGATCAGCCCACATCGGGTTGGCCAGCTCTAAAATCTCTTCATCCGTTTTTTCAAGAATGTTCATAAAAATATCTCACATACACAGCGTTTCATGTTTATCTATAGCGATGTCACACTTCTCGCTAAATAGAAAAAAGGACCAACATAAAATATGTCAGCCCTCTCTTAATACACTAACAAGTTATCGCAAATAAATTCGTGGGCCTGATTTTACAAAACCGGCAAACCAAGCCTGCATTTGCTTAGTGGTGCTCTTCTGGCGGCGCTTTCTCCACATCACCTACCAGGTGGTAGAGCGGTGCTTTTTCCATGGTGTACTCACCGGTCTTGGGATCGCGACGGGAAACGGTCAGTACGTGCCAGTTCTCATCATCCAGCTTCATTGCATCACCACGGTAGTAGTAACCCGGCCAGCGTGTTTCCTTACGGAACAGCGTATGATGGAACACACTCTCAGAAGCAAGGTAACGATGCTTCAGCTCCCATGCACGCAACAACTCGTGTATATCTGAAGCGGCGACTTTTTCCAGATCCTGCCCCAGGATGTACATTTTCTTGAGGCCGATATTCAGGAGCTTGTCGTTGGTCATGTAGTTAACGCCAAAACCGCCACAGTACTCATCCATCAACTTCTGCAACCGATCAAG
>CAZMSI010000074.1:0-8419 GCA_964568895.1 uncultured Sideroxydans sp.
CAGTTCGGCAAATGCTGCATGCCGATTCCCGGCGACCCGATCATCGGTGTGATCACCAGCGGCCAGGGTCTGGTGGTGCACACCCATGATTGCTCCAGCTTGCGCAAGGGGCGCAAGACTTCAGACAAATGGCTGGATGTGGTGTGGGATAAAGACATCAACCGCCCATTCAGCGTCAACATCAAGCTGACGGTGGCCAACCAGCGCGGTGTGCTGGCCAAGGCCGCTGCAGCCATCGCCGAATCCGACTCCAACATTGAGAACGTACATTTCAGCAACGAGGGCGAATACACCCGGCTGTTTTTCACGCTGCAGGTCAACAACCGCCTGCACCTCGCCAACATCATGCGGCGCCTGCGCAAGATACCGGAAGTGATCCGTATAACCCGGGTGAAGAGCGTGCCGGGCTAGGCAGCCACTCAAAGCTATTGCACTTTAATAAATGGCTTTTTCAAGCCATGTCGAACAGCAATACCTCGGCGTTTTCTCCTGCGCCCAATTCCACGATATTTTCATCCGTGTACATCAGCGCATCGCCCGCATCGAGTGCCATGCCATTCGCCGTCAGCGAGCCGCGCGCCAAGTGCAGGTAGGCACGGCGGCCGGCAGCCAGCGGGTAATCCAGCGTCTCATCGCCGTCCAGCAGCGCGGACGATACGCGTGCGTCCTGGTGGATGTGTAGCGCTTCGTCGCTGGCGTCGCGCGCGGCATCGGGTGACACCAGCAGGTTCCATTGGCCATGCTGCAGCGGTACGTTCTTTTGCCAGTAGCCCGGTTGCAGTCCCTGTGCGTCGGGCAGGATCCAGATCTGCAGCAGGTGCACCACTTCATCCGGCGACGGATTGAATTCGCTGTGCAGCACGCCGCTGCCCGCGCGCATCAGCTGGATTTCGCCGTGGCGGATGTCGCCTTCGCTGCCCATGTTGTCGCGGTGGCGCAGTGTGCCGGAGAGCACGTAGGTAAGGATTTCCATGTCGCGATGGCCATGGGTATTGAAACCCGTGCCCGGCTGCACGAAGTCCTCGTTGATCACGCGCAGCGGGCCGAAGCGTACATGCGCCGGATCCTGGTAGTCGGCGAACGAAAAACTGTGCCAGCTTTCCAGCCAGCCGTGGTGCGTGTAGCCGCGCTCCGAGGATTTGCGCAGGGTGATCATGGCGGGATCCTGTGATGGTTAAACCGTGGCTCAGCCTACTGGCGGCTTCGCGTAAATGCAAGCACCGCGGATTGCCGGGCGAGACGATTTTCGGTAGAATTGCCAGCAAGTTAAGTAGTTCCCGTTTGTTTCTTTCGCCCGATTCCGGGCACTTTCGTGACCCCATAACGCTTTGACCAAAAAACTATTCATCAAGACCTTCGGCTGCCAGATGAACGAGTACGACTCGGACAAGATGGCCGACGTGCTGCGCGCCTGCGAGGGGATGCAACAGGTAGATTCGCCGGAACAGGCCGACGTGATTCTGTTCAACACCTGTTCGGTGCGCGAGAAGGCGCAGGAGAAAGTGTTTTCCGACCTCGGCCGGGTGCGTCCGCTTAAGGAGGCGAATCCCGACCTGATCATCGGCGTCGGCGGCTGCGTCGCCAGCCAGGAGGGCGACACCATCATCAGGCGTGCGCCGTATGTTGACCTGGTGTTCGGCCCGCAGACGTTGCACCGCCTGCCGCAGTTGCTCGCCGCACGACGCGACAGCGGACGGCCGCAGGTGGATACCAGCTTTCCCGAGATCGAGAAGTTCGACAAGCTGCCGGCGCCTGTCCTGAGCCATGTCGAAGGAGCGCAGACGAGCGCCGGTGCTGCCTTCGTGTCGATCATGGAAGGTTGCAGCAAGTACTGCACCTTCTGCGTGGTGCCGTATACGCGCGGCGACGAGATGTCGCGGCCGTTTGACGACGTGATGCGCGAAGTGGAAGGGCTGGTGGCGCAAGGCGTGCGCGAGATCACGTTGCTGGGGCAGAACGTGAACGCCTATCGCGGCGAGATGGAGGACGGCGACGTGGCCGACCTCGCGTTCCTGCTGCAGGCCATTGCTGCGCTCGACGGTGTGGAGCGACTGCGCTACACCACTTCTCATCCGCGCGAGGTGACCCAGCGCCTGATCGACGTGTATGCAAGCACACCGAAACTGGTGAGCCATTTGCACTTGCCGGTGCAGTCCGGCTCCGACCGCATCCTCGCTGCGATGAAGCGCGGCTATACCGTGCTGGAATACAAGTCGCTGATCCGCAAACTACGCGCCGCGCGCCCCGATATTTCGATTTCCTCCGACTTCATCGTCGGCTTTCCCGGCGAGACCGAGCAGGACTTCGAGGCGACCATGAAGCTGATCGACGAAATCGGCTTCGACGCCAGCTTCAGTTTTGTCTACAGCCCGCGTCCCGGCACGCCGGCCGCCGACATGGCGGATGATGTGCCGTACGAGGAGAAACTGGCAAGACTGAAGCGGTTGCAGGACAGGATTGCGCAGCAGGAAGCCGCCATCAGCGAAACCATGGTCGGCGGCGTGCAGCGCGTGCTGGTGGAGAACGTGTCAAAAAAGAACGCGCAGGAACTGGCGGCGCGCACCGACAACAACCGCATCGTGAATTTTGCCGGTTCGCCCGGCATGCTCGGGCGTTTCGTCGAGGTGAAAATACTCTCGGTGTCGGTGCATACGCTGCGCGGCGAGGCGGTGGGCGCATGAGCACGCCGAACATTCAATTTTCGCTGGAGCCGGTGGACAACACGCTACTGGCCAACCTGTGCGGCGCATTCGATGAAAACCTGCGCCAGATCGAGACCGCACTGGAGGTAACTGTCTCGCGCCGCGGCGAACATTTCAGCGTGCAGGGTGCGCAGGCTGCGCTGGCGCGCGAGGTAATCGAAAAATTCTACCGCGAGGCGAAGCACGACATCTCGCTGGAACATTTGCAGCTTGGCCTGATCGAGGCGATGAAAGGCGTGGTGCCCGACGGCGACAGCGAATTCGTGCCTCTGCTGATGACGCGCAAGGCCGATATCCACGGCCGCACACCGCGCCAGAACGATTACCTGCAGGCGATCCAGCAGCACGACATCACCTTCGGCGTCGGCCCGGCCGGTACCGGCAAGACCTATCTGGCCGTGGCCTGCGCGGTGGATGCGTTGCAGCGCGAGAGCGTCAGGCGGCTGGTGCTGGTGCGTCCGGCGGTGGAAGCCGGCGAGCGCCTGGGTTTCCTGCCGGGTGACCTGACGCAGAAAGTCGATCCCTATCTGCGCCCATTGTACGATGCGCTGTACGACCTGATGGGGCTGGACAAGGTGAGCAAGGCATTCGAACGCGGGGTGATCGAGATTGCACCGCTGGCCTACATGCGCGGCCGCACCCTCAACCATTCCTTCATCATCCTCGACGAGGCGCAGAACACCACGCCGGAACAGATGAAAATGTTCCTCACGCGCATCGGCTTCGGCAGCAAGGCGGTGGTCACCGGGGATGTGACGCAGATCGACCTGGCGCGCGGCCAGAAGAGCGGCCTGAACGAAGCGCGCGCCGTGCTCAAGGATGTGCGCGGCATCGCCTTCCAGGACTTCCTGGCCGAGGATGTGGTGCGCCATCCGTTGGTGCAGAAGATCGTGTCTGCCTATGAGAAGCACGAAAAGCAGCACAAGCTGCAATGAGTGACGTACATAAATTGTCGTTGTCGGTGCAGTACGCGAGTAGTGCGGAAAACATTCCGACACGCGCGCAGTTCCGGCGCTGGGCAAAACTTGCGCTGTTGCGGGATGCGCAGGTCGCGCTGCGCATCGTGGATGAGGCCGAGGGGCGCGAACTGAACAAGAGCTATCGCGGCAAGGACTACGCCACCAACGTGCTGACCTTCACTTATGATGAGGCGCAGTCTCCATTGTGTGGCGATATAGTGATCTGCGCGCCGGTAGTGGAACGCGAGGCGCGCGAGCAGCACAAGGAATTGAACGCGCATTATGCGCATCTGGTGATTCACGCCGTGCTGCATCTGCAGGGCTATGAACACGAAAACGAGCAGCAGGCAGCCAGGATGGAAAAACTCGAGACTGCAATCCTGGCGAAATTAGGTTATGCTGACCCCTACGTTGTGATCTCTTGAATACATAAATGGACGTCCCCCCGAGTAACAAGCCCGGCTTGCTGGAGCGGCTTTCTGCGCTGATCCTGCGTGAACCGGGCGACCGTGAGCAGCTGGTCGAACTGCTGCATTCTTCCTACGAACGCGATTTGCTGGATGCCGACGCGCTTTCCATGATGGAGGGTGTGCTGCAGGTGTCCGAGCGGCAGGTGCGCGAAATCATGATCCCGCGTGCGCAGATGGATGTCATCGACATCAGTCAGCCGCCGGAGCAGTTTCTTCCTTTCGTGGTCGAGACCGCACACTCGCGTTTTCCGGTGATCGATGGCGACAAGGACAACATCGTCGGCATCCTGCTGGCGAAAGACCTGCTGCGCTATTACGCGGGCGAGGAATCCGACGTGCGCGACATGCTGCGTCCGGCGGTGTTCGTGCCGGAGACCAAGCGCCTCAACGTGCTGCTGCGCGACTTCCGCAGCAACCGCAACCACATCGCGCTGGTGGTGAACGAATACGGCGGGGTATGCGGCATGGTTACCATCGAGGATGTGCTGGAGCAGATCGTCGGCGAAATCGAGGATGAATACGATTTCGACGAGGACGAGGACAATATCATCCGCGCCGACGCCAGGCACTGGCGTATCAAGGCGGCGACCGAGATTGAGGATTTCAACGAGGAGTTTGGCTCGGAATTCAGCGACGAGGAGTGTGATACCGTCGGCGGGCTGGTGCTGAAGGCAGCGGGGCAGTTGCCCAGGCGCGGCGACCATTTCATTATAGACGGTTTCCGATTTACCGTGCTGCACGCGGACAGTCGCCGCCTGTATTCGCTGCTGGTGGAACGCAGCGCAGTGGCGCCGCAGCCCGAGGACGTCGAAGAATAGTTACCTAGAACTTCTCGTCGGCCCGCAGGTAGCGCCATTGTCCCTGCGGCAAATCGCCCAGTTTCACGCGGCCGATGCGTACCCGTTTCAATCCCGTGACTTGCAGTCCAACCAGTTCGCACATGCGGCGGATCTGCCGCTTTTTGCCTTCGCGCAGGATGAAGCGCAACTGGTCTTCGTTCTGCCAGCTTACCCTGGCGGGCTTCAATTTTTTTCCATCCAGTGACAGGCCGTGGTTGAGTAGCGCCAGACCGTCGCCGGCGATCTTGCCGCTGACGCGCACCAGATATTCCTTCTCGATTTGCGAATTTTCACCGATCAGCTGTTTGGCGATGCGTCCGTCCTGGGTGAGCACCAGCAAACCGGTCGAATCGATATCCAGGCGTCCGGCGGGCACCAGGCTTTTCAGGTGGCGTGGCGAAAAGCGCTGTGGCGAGGTGTCATGTGTCCAATGTGCATTGGGCTTGATCAGTACGACGGCGGGCTGGTGCCCGTCCTCCGCCTGGCCGGAGACGTAGCCTACGGGCTTGTTGAGCAGCACGGTGACACGATCCTGCTGCCGGCTTTGCGCGGCGCGGTTGAGTGTGATTTTCTGGTTGGGGAATATCTTGCTGCCGAGTTCGCTGATTACCTGGCCGTCGACCAGTACCCAGCCTTTTGCGATGTAGTCGTCGGCTTCGCGGCGCGAACACAGTCCTTGTTCGGACATCAGTTTGGACAGGCGGATTTTTTCCATTGTTTCAGGTATTGGCGCTGTACACCTGGGCGTGCCGCAATGCTAGTTGCCGTAGAGTTTGTTCGTCACGCCGCGTGCAAAGCGCCAAACCAGCCAGCCGTTCCGCGTCCATTTGAAAATGCGGCGCGGCTTCAACAGAAGCGCCAGCACGGCGGTTCCGGCCAGCCATTCTGGATGCTGCCTGAGATAGTGGATGCCGGCCAGACCGCGGTCGGCTAGTGCCAGCGGCGCGCGCAACGGCACGGTCGCCCGGGCCAGCACATCGCGCTGGCTTTCCGCCCTGGCGATCAGCGTGGCGCGGCGTTCGGCGAGCTTGATCAGCCTTTCATTCATAGCCGCGGTGTTAACTGTTCGCGATCTTTGGATAGTTCCGCCAGGCTGGCCGAAAACAGCTTGGGTTTGGCCTGCGCCTTGGCGGCAACCACGCGCCAGGAAGCAAATGCAGCGAGCAGGAATACTGCGGCCGGAACGCCCACTGCCAGTAGCCGGTGGTCGTCCCACAACGCCAGCACGAACAGTAGCGTGACGAAGATTACACCGAGGCCGGCGCAGAACAGCATGACAAAACTCCATGCCAACATCGAGGCCAACCGGACTCGCTCTTCCTCGAGCTCGGTAGAGAGCAGTTCAGCACGGGTCTGCACGCTGGCGAGCAGCGTGCTCGCCAGCGCCCTGATCGAGTTGAACAGTCCCGCGCTGTATTCCGGCTGGTTGCCGCTTTCTTCAGCGGACATGACGCAATCAGCGGCGCGAGATCAATGCGCCCAGCAGCAGTCCGGCAACCGCCGCGACACCCACTGCCTGCCAAGGGTTCTCGTGCACGTATTCGTCGGTGGCCTTGGCGGCAGCCTTGGTGCTGGCCATTGCAGAGGCCTGCGCGTCGGCGAGCCTGACCTTGGCGACCTTCAGCGATTCTTCCGCCTTGGCGCGTGCCGCGGTGATGCGCTCACCGGTCTGGCTGGCCGTGGCTTTCAGCAGCTCTTCCGCATCCGCTACTACCACCTTGAGATCGGCTACCAGTTTGTCCCTGCCGGCCGTGTCGGTTGTTGTTGTTTTTTGTGAGGTACTCATGATTCAACTCCTTTCGTTGATAAAGGTGAAACAGTACATCCATCTTGCTTCCTATGCTATCAATCTGCCGGCGCCGACGCCATACGTATAATCCACCACCTGCTCGGTGTCCGGCCGGTTTTGCAGCAAACTGCGGCGGGTAGATTTCGAATGACGGCAGCAACGGTTGCACGGACCGCATTCGCTTATCGGGTCGATAATTTTCGGGCAGTGTGGACTCGGTAGTCATGGTTCTGGCAGGTGTTTCGTTGCATGGTTGGCGGGGCTGTCAGATTCTATTCACAAGTTACACCGTATAATTGGCGCAAGCAACCAAGATGACCCGCCTTGTGACTTTTTTATCAGCAAAAAAACCGTTTCTGCTCATTGCATCCGGCCTGCTTGCCGTTCTGGGCTTCGCGCCGTTCGGGATTTACCCATTGACCGTGCTGGCACTGGCGGTGCTATTTGTCCTGTGGGCGCGCGCGCGCAGCCCGCGCGAGGCGGCCGGCATGGGTTTCCAGTTCGGCTTCGGCCTGTTCGCCGCGGGCATCGGCTGGATCTACGTTGCGCTGCATGATTACGGCGACATGAATTTCCTGCTGGCGTTGCTGGCCACCGGCCTGTTCGCGGCATTTCTTGCCCTGTTTCCGGCGCTGGCGGGTTATGCGCAGGCAAAAATCAGTGGCGGCCGCCACTTGCACGTATTGCTGGCCATGCCTGCCTGCTGGGTACTGACCGAATGGCTGCGCGGCCTGATTTTTACCGGCTTCCCGTGGCTGGTTTTCGGCTACTCGCAGGCCGCAGCCAGTCCGCTCGCAGGTTATGCGCCCTTGCTTGGCGTGTATGGCGTATCGCTGGGTGTGGCGTTAAGCGCCGGGGTGGTAGCGCTGTTTTTCCGGTGGCGGCGCTGGGACAACCTCGGCCGGCTGGCACTTGGTGCGTTCCTGCTGCTGTGGGTGGCTGGTGCGGCACTGCGCAGCATCGAATGGACGCAGCCGCAGGGAGCGCCGCTCAAGGTCAGCCTGTTGCAGGGCAACGTTCCGCAGGAGATGAAGTTCGACGAAGGCCGGATGGTCGGCACGCTGGAACGATACCGCCGGATGATCGACCAGAGCGATGCGCGGTTGATCGTGCTGCCGGAGACCGCGCTGCCGCTGCTGCGCCATGAACTGCCGGAAAGCTACGTCGATCGCGTGCGTGAACATGCGCAGGCCAACAATGGCGACGTGCTGATTGGCGCCTTCGAGCGCGACGAAAACCGCCGTTACTACAACAGCGTGTTCACCCTGGGCGAGGCGAAAAGCCAGAGCTACCGCAAGAATCACCTGGTGCCGTTCGGCGAATTCATCCCGCTGCGGCCGGTGCTGGGCTGGTTCATCAATGACGTGTTGAACATCCCGATGGGCGACCTGACCAGCGGCGGGCCATCGCAGCCGCCGCTCCGGGTGGCCGGGCAGAAAGTCGCGGTGGACATCTGCTACGAGGACGTATTCGGCGAGGAAATCATCCGCGCGCTGCCGCAGGCCACGCTGCTGGTGAATGTCAGCAACGATGCCTGGTACGGCCATTCAAACGCCGCGATCCAGCATGACCAGATCGCCCAGATGCGGGCGCTGGAAACCGGACGCATGATGCTGCGTGCCACCAACACCGGCGTTACTTCGGTGATCGGCGTCGACGG
>CAZMSI010000075.1:0-8372 GCA_964568895.1 uncultured Sideroxydans sp.
CTGGGCACCAGGGCAAGTGGATCCACCGGTACCGGGAGCGAGGCCTGCAAAGGCTGGAGGTACTTTCGCGCCGGCCGAAAGAGTGCCTCAACCAGACGGAGGGAGCCGTCGTCCAGGAGCTAGGTCCTGGAGGGCTGCCGGCCTTTCCCGTTCGTCAACAGCTGCTCGAGTCTGGTTCCCCTGTCACAATCCTGGGACAACCCTCCTACACCCTTTCCCTAGAATCCTCTTGAAAGCATGATACGAGTTGGGCCGTCGCCGGCTCTGTCGGAGCGTGGGCGGGACCAATTGGCGGCATATCAGTCGTTCAGTGTCCTCGCATAGGTCGCCGTCGTTGCGGGATGCCCGCGTCCTCCCCGCGACCACATTCCAGTCAGAGGTAGGGAGAGCCTCATTCCTCAGCCTCCTAAAGAATGAGATAGGACACGGATTTGATGAGTTCCTTCATTCGGCAGACCCGCTCAGCATCACGTCTGGTTCTCGATCCGGGCTCTTCCCCTACGCGCTGTAAGGCAGAAAAAAGATGTCGGCATCACCAGACTTGAACGGATTCGATCCAGAAGATCTATCAAGCGCTGCCACAGATCTCGTGGCTTTTTCCATCCTCCCAGTCCGAGGTGTGCCTCGAGATGTGGCATCCATCGAGCAGCTGATCAATGCGATCGGTGCTCTCGAAGGGCCGGTCTCCCTCGACATTGGTGCCAGCAGCCACCGCCGGTACCTGATCATCCGCTGCAACCGTAGTAATGCCGAAATCATCCAAGCGCAGATCACTTCTTTGTACGGTTCGCCCGTGTTTGAAACCTTGGACCCCTTTGAAGATCCCGGCGTCAGGATGGAGTCCTCTGGAAATCTAATCGCCACCGGCCGTATGAAGCTCGCTGCCGGCCCTCATCTTCCGCTCTTGACCTGGCGAGAACTCGAAGAAAACGATCCTGTCCTGGCCCTCGTGGCAGCCGCAAGCACATCGCGGGGTGGCGAGCATACTCTTGCTCAAGTGCTCATCCATGGCCGTGCCCCCGAAGGCTGGGCAAGACCCTACCTGCAGGAGCTGCTACGGATCAAGCGCCGCGGGTTTGGAGCTGTCCGAGGCCGTGACCTGTTGCGGCTTGTGGCCCTGGCTGTTGGGGTCATCGGCCTCGCCGTCTACATGATGGCTGGCACATTTGGAGGTAAGTGGTTTTCGCTAGGGCATCTGCTCACCCTTTGCGTCTCCGCAGGCTGTCTCCACGTGGGGGCGCCCCTGCTTCAAAGCCAAACCCGTGTTGCGAATTGGGACGAATCGATGGAAGCCCTCGTCGAGAGCAAAGTGCAGCGGACTGCCTATTCTTGCGAGATTCGCCTTGCGGCCAGCGCCGGCACGGCAGATCGAGCCCGCCAGCTCGTCCATCAACTGGCCGCCGCCTACAACCAGTTCTCACAGGATGCTGGGAACCAACTGCGACTTGTACCGCCACACGAGTCGCCCCAGTTCACCCCGGCGAATCTGACTCCTTGGCGCCCGGCCGAGTCAATTCTGAACGCGGCCGAGATCGCTGGCATGTGGCACCTTCCCATCAGCGATATCCCCGACCTCCTGCCCGCTTCCCGCGTTCAGATTGCGCTGCCGGTGCCGGAGCAGGTGAAAGATCCCACGGGTCTTCACATTGGTCTAGCGCGCAAGTCGAGCGGCGTGCAGGTCCCTGTCTACCTGCCACGCGATGCCCTGGAGCGGCACATGCTGCTGGTAGGGCGGACGCGCATGGGCAAGACTACCCTCGCGCAGCACGTTGCTTGCTGGGCGATGCGCCAGCCGGGCCGCGGCTTGGTCGTTGTGGATCCCCACCGGGACATGGTGGACGAATTGCTGGGCCACGTTCCGCCCGACCGAGAGCAGGACGTCGTGCTCGTCGATCTGGCCGATGATGACTTCGTCGCGGGGTTCAATCTGCTGGACGTCCACCAGGCCGGGGACCCGGAGAAGGTGGTCGAGGCCTTCATCGACGTCGCCAATGTCCTTTGGGCAGGGTACTGGGGCCCGCGTATGGTCGTGCCTCTGCGCATGCTGCTCACGGCCCTGGTCCTGGCCAACACCCAGCGATCGCCGGAGCAGCAGTTCACGATTCTCGCCCTGGCTCCCCTCATCAGCCTGACGCGAGAGCGGCGGTCGCGTTTTCTACGCGAGATGCTGCCCAAGGATGATCCGCTCACGGACGGCCTCATCGCCTACTTCGAGACCGAGTACGACGATCTCACCCCCAGCTTTCAGGAGCGCGTCATCTCCCCCGTCCTGTCCAAGGCGCGCGCCTTCGAGTTCAACAGCCGCATCCGAGCCATGGTGGGCCAGCCTGCCAGCACCATCAACCCGTGGCGGTTCGTCGCCGATGGCAAGATCGTGCTCTTCCACACTGCACGGCCCACCGTGGGCGATGAGTTCGCATCCTTCATGGGAAGCCTCATCCTGAACTATGTCCGAAGGGCCATTCTTGCTCAGGGAGCGGTCCAGCCGGACAGGCGCGTGCCGGTCACGGTCATCGTGGACGAGTCCCAGACGATGGCTGCCGTGGACTACCCGTCGATCATGGCCGAGGCCCAGAAGTTTGGGGCGTCGCTCGTGCTGAGCACGCAGGGGCTGGCGACGTTGGAGCCCTCGATGCAGCGGGAAAACCTGGCGAGGGCGCCGGTCGACCGGCAGCTCCTGGCCAACACCGACACCCTGGTTGTATTCCGTGTGGCCGGCGACGATGCCGGACGCATCAGCGAACGCGAGTTCGGCGAAGAGGTCCCGCCGACGACGTTGACGAATCTCCCACAGTATTCCGCGTACGTCCGGACGGTACTCGGCCGTCAGGTGGTGCCGCCCTTTGCGGTTGAGACTCTGCCGATGCCTCCCGCAGATTCCCTGGGTAAGGGGAGGGTACGGGGACTAAGAGAAAACTATGCCGTCCCCGCACGGCAAGCCGCCGAGGGGGCTCACCAGGCCGTCAATGTCATCCTCCGTTACTTCGGCACGGAGGTCGCGGCGGCGACCGCGGTCCACGACGGCGCTTTCGGCGACCTCCAAGGGCCGCAGCTGGCTTTCCCTCAACCCCTCGAGGGCGATCTTGTCGAGGGCCCGAACCAGGAGCGCGGGCGGGCCGGCCCTGAGGCAGAGAAGGGCCAAGGGACCAAGGCATTGGCACCAGGCATCAAGGGGATGAGCGACGCACAAACAAAAGCGGCCGAGCCCACCGGGTCCCACGCTTCACCCCGTCAGCGCATGCTGGATCTCCTGGAGGAGATAGAAGGGTGGGACGACGATCCGCCTCTAGATGCGCAGGAATCGCAGCCGACGACACCCAAGGCGGGGGCGGAGTGGCATGGGGATCAGGTGTAACAGCGGAAGGAGCTTGATCGATGACCATCGGCTGGAGAGGTTGCTCCAAGCCATATGCCGCCATCCGTGGGCCCGGTTCGGGTTGCTCCAATTGGAGAGCGGCCTGACGGAGTATCAGGCGCGGGCGGCCCGAAAGCAGGCGCTTGAGGAGGGAATGATCGAAACGCTGCGTGTAGCCACAAAGGGGCAACCTCGGCCACCAAGGCGATACGGGCTGACGCCTGTCGGCGCCTACCAGGCAAGGATCCCCATCCCTCCCATCAATCGGCGAGCCGAACAGCTGCTGGCGGCGGGCCATCTCGAGACGGTGCGCACGGGGATCCTCGGGGGCGCGCCGGTCCGACGGAGGCTTGTGTGGGCGATCAGCCCATGGCGGGCCGCCCCGAATCTGACGTTGGATGCGCTGACCTGCGTGAGAGGCAGAGGTGGCGTGCCTGTTCTGATCGCCTTTGCGGCAGCGCCATCCACCGCCAACCCCGCGTGGTGGTACGTCGAGCTTCGGCGATGTTGGATCCGATTCCGCAATGCACGACGAGATATGGAAGTAGGGCTGGCGATCGTCGGGGCACCCTTTGAGGCGAGAGGGCTCCCCACGCTGGCCGGACCACGGCCAGGGCGGAGAGGTGGTCGACGACAGAGACCTTCGCCTGTTTACATTCTTCGGACTCTTGAATATGGATCGGCCATCAATTCGCCAGAGAAGTGGGAGCGCGTTCCCTCTTCGGGGTCAGCGTCTTGCTGTCCGTGGGATGATCCAACCTTCGCGCCATGCACGGTGCCGGCTGGCTCCTTTCTCGACGGCAGGATTCCAAGCTCGCCGCGACGCCAGCCGCTCTCGGCATGGGCCGAGACGAGCACGCATCCGGCAGCACCCGGTCTGCGGGCATCTCTGTCCATGACGCATGCCCAGGCAGCCCTCGTGCCGGCGCTGCTTCGCTATCCTGCCTTTGCCTCGGCCGAATTGGCAGGTCTCTTGGAGATCCGCAAGCGCACGGTCATCCGTGGGCTTAGGCAACTGAGCCGTCTGGACCTATGCGAATGCCTGCCGCTCTTCAAAAGGGAACAGCGATTTGTGCTTACTGACCGCGGGATTGATCTTCTGGCGTACCAGTCTATGCAGACTCCTTCGCGCTTCCGGTCCCGCCGGGCCTGGCCGTCGGCGCACGAACCCTTCACCGCCTTTCCTCGCCACATGCGCTACATTCTGGCCTTCATGTTCGCCTTGCAACGGCAGGGACGACTCCTTGAATGGGATCTTGTCCACGCTCGCTTTGCCTACACCGTCGCCGCTGCGCCCGCCGATCTGGTGCGCCCACGGCGCATCGAGCTGGTCCCCGATTCGTCGGGGGTTCTCTCAGCGGGCAAGCTGCGCATGCCCTTCTGGCTCGAGATCGACCGAGGAACCCGGACCGGGAAGAAGCTCGTGCGCCAGCTCGAGAAGTATGTGCTGGCCCGGTTCGGCGATGCGGCGTCGGCGCCAATCCCGCTGCTTCTGTATGTCGTCGCCGAGGGGGGCGAAGCGCGTGCCCGGCTCGTCGCTCGCCGGTTGGTGGAGCTGGCATCGCGCTACCGGCTCGTCCGGGCTCCGGCGATCCTGATCACGACGTGGGAGCTTCTGGTCGGCGAAGAAAGAACCGGCCAACCTCAGCCGCTGAGGGCGGTCTGGCGGCTTCCTTTCCGTTGGCGGGAGTTCGTCAAACCCGTGATACCGGCCGGCCATATGACGGGATGCTCTGATGCATCAATCAGGCACGAACAAGGTGGCACAAGGAATGACGTTTCTTCCACGGTTTGTGGGTGACGGGAGAGGGAATCCCGTCTATATTAGGGTGGGGGATGGGCCCAGGAAGGGGGCACACAGCCCATGGACCGTTTCGCTCAGACTCTCCTGCTGCCTGCCGCAATCCTTATCCTGCTCGGCGCGCTGTTCATCATCGTGCAGATGACGGCCGCCGTGAGGGTGGGCGAGGGCGAAGCCATGCGCCGTCTGAAGAAATGGCGCAAGCTTCCCGAGGCAATTCTCCGCCTGGCGACAGCGCCGACGCCTCGGGCTGCGCTGTCGGGAATGACCGTGTCGCTGGCTGAGGCGGTGAGAGCGGAAGGGGCCATGGCTCTCCTGCGGCAGACAGGCCGGGGTGCGCTGCCGGGAAAGCTCGATGTCGCCGCCAGCCTGGGAACGCTTCAGGGGCAGAGTGACCGCCAGGTGCTTGAAGCTGTGCTTGCCGTGCCAGAGATCGCAGGCCTGGGGATGGCGGAGAAGGGGGAAAAGCTTGTCGAGATCCCAATCCGTAGAGTCCCCTCGGGGCTGCGTCGGATCTTTCCCCGACTCAAGAGCGGGCGTCTCGTCGTTGTTCCCCTCAAAATGGACGATGCCGGCCCTGTGCACACGCCTTCGGCGTTGATCCTCCTGCACATCGCCGGGCGACGTCGCCTCGATCGGGTTGACCTGGAAGCCATCGAGAGCGCCATGAGCCAGCTTCCGCGCTTGGTGACAGGCGTCACTTCCCGCTTAGCTCAAGCCGAAGTTCTCGAGCAGCTCCTCGAGGAGGCGCGGGTCAAGGACGGGCTGCTGCGCATGCTGCTCGGATCCTTTCAGCACGACCTGGGGAATACGCTTGCCTCGCTGCAGGTTGGCGTTGCCAGGGCCTGGGAAGTCAAGGAGGCTCAAGCTAGCCCCGATGACACAAACGACGCCGAGTTCGCCGAACTCTACCGGACGATCCAGCTGGCGGCCACGGTCGCCCGCTCCGGCGAGGGGATGGTCGACATCGCCGAGGGAAAGTCGCCGATCGCCGTGGTCGAGCCGTACAGCCCTCTGGAAGTCTTCGACCAGGTGGTGCGTCCGTTCGTGACGCTCAGGGCTCGCCGCCGGCCGGAGCTGGATGTGCGCATCGAGATCCCAGATGATCTTCCGCTCATCTATGTGGATCGAGTCGCCTTCTTCCGGGTCCTGTCGAACGTCCTGCACAACGCATTCAAATTCACGCAGGAGGGCGGAATCACCGTACGCGCCGCTGAGGATTCGGGGATGGTCATCTTTTCGGTTGCCGATACGGGCCCGGGGATGTCGCCAGAGGATATCACGTCGATAGGGCGGTACCGGTTCCGGGGTGAGGCGCCGTCCGGGACAGGCGGGGAAGGGATCGGGTTGTGGGTCACTCGCCGCCTGCTGGAGGCGATGGGGGGCGACTTTCGGGTCGAGTCGAAGGTTGGCACTGGCAGCACATTCTTCTTGGGCTTCGCCGCCTCGCCGGAGCGCCTTGATCCAGCCAAAGTGCAGGTGGCTTCGGTACGGACGGAAGACGCCAGCGCTTCGCCGGGGAGCTGATCTCCATGCCCGTCTCGCCGATCACGCTCGATCAGCTCCGGGACTACGCCTACTGCTCCATGCTGTACTACTGGAAGCATGTGGTAGGGTTGGAAGGAGAGCCGGCGCCCAGGACGACGCTCGAGCTTCCGGGGCAGGTGATCCGCCAGGCGTGGAAGGTGGTGGTCAACCAGGGAAAAGGCGCTGAGGCTGGGCCTGACTATGCCCAACTGGGGCTTCCAGAAGCGGCCATGGTCGTCTGGCGCACCTGGCTGGCCCGAGAAGGCGCCGACACGGATGATGTGCTCAAGGGGCTCACTGGGTACGCCGGAGCCCTGGCGAAGATCCTTGATGCGTTTGAGTCAGGCCGGGTCCGCAAGCGCGACGGGTCCCGCTACAAACAGCCCCGCATGTCGAGAGCTTTCAAGGACATGACACGGTCTGCCGGACTCCCGGCGCTGGCGAAGGCGCTGGACAAGAAGCTCCTCCCGGCCCTTCACCTTGCACCAGGCAAACACCCTCTCTACGGCCGATACACGGTCGCCGACGCCTTCTGCGACAGCCTGAATATGGCTGAGCGTTTCAGCCGCCCTGGTGAATCGCCGGTGACTGAAGCCATCATCGGCGTGGACGTCCCCGTACAGGTAAGGGCGGGGGGATGGACCCTGCCCGCCGTGGCCGACATGCTGGTCATCGACAGCGAAGCAAGGTCGGATCCTCCAGCTGTGGTGGTCGAGGTCCACGACTACGCGCCCGGCAGGCCGCCCTTGGCTCGCCAGATCGGACGCGATCTGCGTGTGATCGCCGCGCTGCACATGGAGCCGATCGCCGACGAGACCTCACAGTTCGGCGAGGTCACAGGTGTGACCTACCGGCACATCGCCTCCGGATGGAAGCATTTCCGGCGTCGGGCAGGGAGCGGACGGCTGACAGCCGTGCTGGAGGCGACCTTACGGGGCGTCCAGGAGGCGGTGTACACGCCAATGTTCCTGACGGACCTCTCGCGCTGTCAAACCTGCCCGATGCAGGGGTCCTGTTTCAATTCGGGCGGGCTCGACGCCCTCGAGGCGCTCTCGCCGGGCCTGACACGCCGGGCCGAAGCCGTCGCTGGCAGCGTGCGGGCAGTTTCGACCGGCCTTAACGCCCCCCAGCGGAAGCTGCTGATGCCTGCCCTCAAACGTCTTACGGCGGAGCTGGAGCAGCGGGGCGGGCTGCCCAGCGACCTGCCCGGCGCCGTGAGGGTTCTCGAGGCGCGCCTGAGTCCGGCAGGGGTGGGAGAAGGGTAGAGGGAAGGAATGACGGCACAGATCAAGCCTCTGGTGCTCATCATCGACGACGACGCGGCCTTCTCCGCCTCGCTGGCCGAGACCTTTGAGCGGGAGGGGCTGAGAACCTCGATGGCCTTCTTTGCGGAGGAGGGCTACGGCAAGGCCGTCCACGAACGGCCCGACATGGTAATTCTGGACATCAACCTCCAGCACGAGGGGGAGGGCTTCGAGCTCTTGCCCCGCCTTCAGCAGGCCACCGACGCCTCGATCGTTGTCCTGACTGGGCGCCCTTCCGTCCGCCAGGACCTGGAGGCGGCAGGGAGGGGTGGAGCCACGCACTACTTCAACAAGACCGACGCGCTTCCCGACTCGCTGAGCGCCTTTGTGCGCAGCCAGCTGGCGCGTCTCGGCATGATCACCTACGCGCCGCTCCGCATGGGTT
>CAZMSI010000076.1:0-8329 GCA_964568895.1 uncultured Sideroxydans sp.
CAGATGGTAAGTCATCACTTACTCGACAGCTTGGCGGTATTGCCGCATCTTTGGCGCGGACGCTGGCTGGATGTGGGGTGCGGAGCGGGTGTGCCCGGTCTGGTTTTGGCAATAGCACAACCCCGATGGCAATTTACCCTGCTGGACAGCAACAGCAAGAAAACCGGTTTTGTGCAACAGGCAGCAATAGACCTGAAATTGGATAACGTAACTGTTTGTTGCGCGCGCGCCGAGAGTTGGCAGGCCCGGGAAAAATTTGACGGGATCATTTCTCGTGCTTTTGCAAGCATCGCGGATTTTACTTCTGCAACACGACACTTGCTTGCCAGTGAGGGGCGTTGGGCGGCAATGAAAGGGGAGCCCACGCAGGAAGAGCTGCAACGACTGCCGGAAGGTACAAAGATCGAGCAGGTTATTCCTCTCAGGGTGCCGGGACTAAATGCTGCGCGTTGTCTGGTTGTATTAAAGGCGAATTAAAAATGGCCAAAATATTAGCGGTTACCAATCAAAAAGGCGGGGTGGGCAAAACCACCACTACTGTCAATCTGGCTGCCAGCCTGGCTGCGATGAAGCAACAAGTGCTGCTGGTGGATCTCGATCCGCAGGGCAATGCTACCATGGGCAGTGGAATCGATAAGACTGGCTTGCAATCAAGCATCTACCAAGTTTTGCTGGGCGAAAAAGGTCTGCACGAAGTACGCGAATACTCGAAAACCGGCAAATATGATGTATTGCCCTCCAATCGGGAACTTGCTGGCGCCGAGATCGAGCTGATAGAAATGGACGGACGCGAGACCCGGCTCAAGCAAGCGCTGCAGACTGTTGCGGAAGCATATGACTATATTCTGATCGATTGTCCGCCAGCATTAAACCTGCTGACCCTGAACGGGCTGTGTGCAGCGCAGTCAGTAATGATTCCGATGCAGTGCGAGTATTACGCTCTTGAGGGATTAAGCGACCTGGTCAACACCATTCGTAAAGTGCGCGCCCACCTCAATCATGAACTTGAAATAGAAGGATTGCTGCGCACCATGTTCGATCCCCGCAATACCCTGGCGCAGCATGTATCGGCGCAATTAGAGCAGCATTTTGGCAACAAGGTATATCGTACAGTTATTCCCCGCAATGTGCGCCTGGCCGAAGCACCCAGTTATGGCATGCCGGTGCTTTATCACGACAAACAATCCAAGGGTACGCAAGCTTATCTGGCACTGGCCGGGGAATTGCTGAGTAACGCGGGGCAGACCACAGCAGCCAAAGAGGAAAATTAAAATTATGGTGAAAGCAAACAAGGGACTGGGCAGGGGGCTGGACGCATTATTGTCCGGAAGCGGTGGCGAAACGGAAGAGGTATTACGCGAATTAAAGGTCGGTCAGCTCAAGCCGGGGAAATATCAGCCGCGCAGCCATATGGACGAAGCACAATTGCAGGAACTGGCAGCCTCGATCAAGGCACAGGGGGTAATTCAGCCAATACTGGCACGCGCACTGCCCGATGGAAGCTATGAAATCATTGCCGGAGAGCGCCGTTGGCGTGCTGCCCAATTGGCGGGCCTGACCCAAGTGCCGGTACTGGTGCGCAAGGTACCGGACAATGCGGCGCTGGCCATGGCGCTGATAGAAAATATTCAGCGCGAGAACCTTAACCCGCTGGAAGAGGCGGTGGGTATTCAGCGCCTGATCGACGAATTCAAGATGACCCACCAGATCGCGGCCGATGCGGTTGGCCGTTCGCGCGCTGCGGCAAGCAACCTGCTGCGCCTGCTCAAACTGCCGCAGCAGGTGCAGACACTGCTGATGGAAAACAAGCTGGACATGGGGCATGCCAGGGCGCTTCTTTCACTGGACCCGGCACAGCAGATAATGGCGGCAAACCGGATCGTGTCCGTCGGCTTATCGGTACGCGAAGCGGAACAGTTAGTGCAGAAAATGAAAGACGAAGGCAAGGGGAAAAAACGGACGACAGAACCGGACCGCGACATTTTGCGCGTACAACAGGATCTTGCGGATCACCTTGGAACAAAAGTGGTCGTCAGGCATGCCAAAAACGGCAAGGGCAAAATAGAAATCCATTACGGTTCGCTGAACGAGTTTGACGGCATTTTGGGTCAGCTAAAGGAAGGCGCGGCAAAGAAAACCATGTGATAAAAGTGGGCAAAATCCGGGGGTAACTTGCGTTTGACCTGGCAATTGGCTTTAGATTATACTGCGCGCCGCTTATAAATTCGATTTCGTTTGCGGGGCTTACCTCGCGGTGGCGAAGGCAGGCAGGATGCGCAACGAAGACCAATCCGGGAAAGCCAAACCGCTATTAATGGGCGTTGGCAGCATGCTGACATCCATGGGTGTAGCGGGATTTGTACTGGGCTATGCCGCAGATTGGTGGCTGGGAACCGCACCCTTGTTTTTATTGGGGTTTGGTATCCTTGGATTTATAGGCGGTGTCCTTAAAATATATAAGTTGTTGACACACCCGGGGATGTTTTGAATTCCATTACCCAGCAGGTAGACACCAGGGCGAACCACATCATGGCGGTCCAGCTGGTGGCAACGGTGGTGGTAGCGGCTGCCTTCGGGTTTACAGGAGGAGGTGGCTGGTCGGCACTGTCGGCAGTATGCGGAGGGCTGACAAGTTTGTGCATTGTGTGGTTGCTTAGACGCGGTGTGCGACGGGCAAGCGAAGTTGCGCTGGCCGACCAGAAAAAAAGCATGATGATTTTATACCTCGGGGCAGTACAACGGTTTGCCGCGGTCATTGCCCTGTTTGCGTTGGGCTTGGGAGTGGCCAGGCTGGACCCGTTGGCGATGTTCGCGGGGTTTGCGGCAGCACAGGCCGGCAATTTTATTAGCGCACGTAAGTGAGAGCATTAAGTTAAAGGGGCGACAGTCTTGGCAGCAGAAGAAAAGGGCGGCGGTACCGTCGAATATATTCAGCACCACCTGACCAACCTGTGTGTTGGTAATTGCGATCCTGTTACGCATCAGGATGCGGGCTTCTGGGCCTGGCATCTTGATACAATCTTTTTCAGTTTATTGCTGGCCGCGCTGATCGTCTTTGTCGCAGCACGCCTGACCAGCCGCATGACTACGGAAACTCCCTCCGGATTCCAGAATTTCATTGAATCCCTGCTCGAATTTGTCCAGGGCCAGGTGCGTGACACCTTCCCCGGCCACAACCCGCTGATTGCTCCGCTGGCCCTGACCATTTTCATCTGGGTATGGCTGATGAATTTCATGGACCTGATCCCGGTGGACTTGCTGCCGCTAATGGGTCGGTGGGTCGGGGTGGAGCATCTGAGAGTAGTGCCGACGACCGATCTCAATACCACGCTGGCCATGTCATTTACGGTATTCCTGCTGACCATTTTTTACAACTTCAAGATCAAGGGCCCGGTCGGTTATCTCAAGATGTTTCTGTTCCATCCGTTCGGCAAGTTCCTGGTCCCGGTCAATATCGTCATGACCCTGATCGAAGAACTTGCCAAACCGCTTAGCCTCGCGCTGCGTCTGTTCGGTAACATGTTCGCCGGTGAATTGGTATTCATGCTGATCGCCTTGCTGGGCGGCGCGGCCACCATCGGCGCGGGACTGCTTATCTGGCTGCCATTGCAGGTGGTTCTGGATCTTGCATGGCTGATTTTCCACTTGCTGGTGATCACCCTGCAGGCCTTCATATTCATGGTGCTGACCATCGTCTATCTGGGTATGGCAAGCACGGAAGATCACTAACCCGTTTTCATAAACATAACTTTTTATCTGTAAGGAGAAATAAAGATGACTGCTGAAATGATCGCGACGATTTACGCATACACCGCTGTTGGTGTAGGCGTGATTCTGGCCGCCGCGGGCCTGGGCTCCGCGATTGGCTGGGGTTTGATTTGTGCCAAAACCCTGGAAGGTATTTCACGCCAGCCGGAAATGCGCCCTGCGCTGATGACCAACATGTTCATTTTTGCCGGCCTGATGGAATCGTTTCCGTTCATCATTCTGGCATTTGCCATGTGGTTCCTGTTTGCGAACCCGTTCGTCGGTGCTTTGAAGGCTGCTATTGGCGCGATGTAAGGTGTAGGCCGGCGTCATGTCCGGCCTGCTGTTAGCCGAATGAGGAAGAAATAATGAACATTACCGTAACATTATTCGCCCAGATGGCCGCTTTCATCCTGTTGATCTGGTTTGTCAACAAGGTGCTCTGGGGCCCGATGTCCGCAATGATGGCTGCTCGCCAGAAGCGTATTGCAGATGGCCTGGCCGAAGCTGAACGCGGCAAGCATGAAATGGAACTGGCTGCCAAGCGTGCAGCGGAAGTCCTGCGGGAAGCCAAGGACAAGGCTGCCGAGATTGTTGGGCAAAGCGAAAAGCGCGGCAGCGAAATCGTCGAGGAAGCCAAGGCTCAGGCCAAGGTGGAACACGACCGCATCGTCACAGCGGCAAGTGCCGAAGTGGAACAGGAAGTATTCCGGGCAAAAGAAAAATTGCGCACGGAAGTATCCACTATCGCCCTGGCGGGCGCAGCCAAGATACTGGGCCGGGAAATTGATGCCAAGGCGCACAACGACCTGCTGGAAAAACTCGTCGCGGAAATCTAACCCATGTCCGAAGCCATTACCGTTGCCCGACCCTACGCCCAGGCAGCTTTCGATTTTGCCAAGAAAAAAGGCGAATTGAAAGTCTGGTCGGAATTGCTGTCTGCTGCCGCTGCCGCCGTAGGCGACGAGCAGATCAGCGTCCTGATCGTCAGTCCACAAGTGACGGCAAGCCAGCTGCAGGACTTGATGCGGGCGCTGGTTGGAGATGCCGCCGGCCAGCCGGGGCAAAACTTCATCCGCCTGCTGATCGAAGAGCACCGCCTGACAGTGTTGCCAGAGATTGCCGAACAGTTCGAGCGCCTGCGGGCCGAAGAAGAAAAATCTGTGGATGTCGAGGTAAGCTCGGCGTTTGCGCTGGACGCAGCGCACCAACAAAAGATAGCGGCCGCGCTCAAGGCGCGTCTGGGCCGCGAAATCAGGCTGCATTGTAAAGTGGATCCGGCATTGGTGGGCGGCGCGGTAATCCGCGCAGGAGACCAGGTAATAGACGGTTCCGTGCGTACCCGCTTGACCGAAATGTCCAGCGCGCTGGCTTGATCACAGAATTATCGAAATAAGGAAAATCAGATGAAGCTCAATTCTTCCGAAATTAGCAACTTGATTCGCAGCCGCATCGAGAATTTTGAAGCGCTGACCCAGGCCCGCACCGAAGGCACCGTGGTAAGCGTGACCGACGGTATCGTACGCGTACACGGGTTGTCCGACGTGATGCAGGGCGAAATGCTCGAATTCCCGGGCGACACCTTCGGCCTGGCGCTCAACCTGGAGCGCGATTCCGTGGGTGCAGTGGTGCTGGGCGAATACGAGCACATCACCGAAGGCGACACCGTCAAGTGTACCGGCAAGATTCTGGAAGTTCCGGTTGGGCCGGAACTTAAAGGTCGCGTGGTCAATGCGCTGGGCCAGCCGATCGATGGCAAGGGACCGATCAACGCAAAAATGACCGACAAGATCGAAAAGGTCGCTCCCGGCGTGATCGCGCGTCAGTCCGTCGACCAGCCGGTGCAGACCGGTCTGAAGTCGATCGACTCCATGGTGCCGATCGGCCGCGGCCAGCGTGAACTGATCATTGGCGACCGCCAGACCGGCAAGACCGCCGTTGCGGTGGACGCAATCATCAACCAGAGAGGTCAGAACATGACCTGTATCTACGTGGCGATCGGACAAAAGGCGTCCACCATTGCCAACGTGGTACGCAAGCTGGAAGAGCACGGCGCGCTGGAATACACCATCGTGGTTGCCGCCACCGCCTCCGACTCCGCCGCGATGCAGTTCCTGGCACCTTATGCCGGCTGCACCATGGGCGAATACTTCCGCGATCGCGGTGAAGATGCGCTGATCGTATACGACGACCTGACCAAACAAGCCTGGGCTTATCGCCAGATCTCGCTGCTGCTGCGCCGTCCGCCGGGCCGCGAAGCTTACCCAGGCGACGTGTTCTATCTGCACTCCCGTCTGCTGGAGCGCGCCGCCCGCGTGAACGCCGACTATGTAGAAGCTTTCACCAATGGCGAAGTCAAGGGCAAGACCGGTTCGTTGACCGCTCTGCCGATTATCGAAACCGCAGCCGGCGACGTTTCCGCATTTGTTCCGACCAACGTGATTTCGATTACCGACGGCCAGATATTCCTGGAGTCCGACCTGTTCAACGCCGGTATCCGTCCTGCGATCAACGCCGGCATCTCGGTGTCGCGCGTGGGTGGTGCGGCGCAAACCAAGGTGATCAAGAAGCTGGGCGGCGGCGTGCGTCTGGCGTTGGCGCAATACCGCGAGCTGGCGGCATTCGCGCAGTTTGCTTCCGACCTCGACGAGTCGACCCGCAAGCAGCTGGAGCGCGGCCGCATGGTGACCGAACTGATGAAGCAGTTGCAGTATTCGCCGATGTCGGTGGCCGAAATGTCGGTGACCCTGTTCACCGTTAACCAGGGTTTCTTCGACGACGTGGACGTAAAGAAGGCGCAGGCATTCGAATCGGCGCTGCTGTCCTTCCTCAAGTCCAAGCATGCAGCCATCATGGACGACATCGAAAACAGCAAGGCATTGTCGGCGGACAACGAAAAAGCACTGACTGCCGCAATCGAGGAATTCAAGTCCACGGGCGTTTATTAAGGGCGGAGTGAGCTATGCCAGGCAGCAAGGAAATACGCGTCAAGATCAAAAGCGTTGAAAATACGCGCAAGATCACCCGTGCCATGGAAATGGTGGCCGCATCCAAGATGCGCAAGGCGCAGGAACGCATGCGCGCAGCCCGCCCCTATGCCGAGAAGATTCGTCAGGTAGCGGCACATTTGGCTGGCGCACACTCGGAATACAAGCATCCGTTTCTGATCAAGCGTGACGATATCAAATCAGTTGGTATCGTGGTCATTACTTCCGATAAAGGCTTGTGCGGCGGGCTGAATACCAACCTGCTGCGAATGCTGGTTAGCCGGATGAAGGTCTGGGAAGAAGAAGGCAAAACAATTCGTGCCTGTGCCATTGGCAACAAGGGCTTCGGCTTTATGTCCCGCCTTGGCGTCGACATCAAGTCGCATTTCATCGGACTGGGCGATGCGCCGCATCTGGAAAAGCTGGTCGGGGCCGTCAAGGTCATGCTGGACGCCTATGTGGCGGGCGAAGTGGATGCCGTCTATATTGCCTATAACCACTTCGTCAACACCATGAAGCAGGAGCCTCACGTGGAACAATTGTTGCCGCTCACCGGTGAGCAACTTGGTGAGGAGGCGGAAGGCGTATGGGACTATATATACGAGCCTGAATCCAAGGCGGTGGTGGACCAGCTGCTGGTGCGCTATATCGAATCATTGATTTACTCGGGCGTGACGGAAAACATGGCTTCCGAACAGAGCGCGCGTATGGTCGCGATGAAGGCCGCTTCCGATAACGCCAGGAACGTCATTGATGAACTCAAGCTGGTTTACAACAAGGCGCGCCAGGCAGCGATTACCAAGGAAATTTCGGAGATCGTGGGCGGCGCAGCGGCAGTATAGTGCGTGCCATGGGCAAGATTATTCAAGAATTGAAATAACTGGGGAACATCAAGATGAGTGAAGGAAAAATTGTTCAGTGTATCGGCGCAGTGGTGGACGTTGAGTTTCCGCGCGACTCGATGCCCAAGGTATATGACGCTCTGCTGGTGCAGGAAGACGCGAGTTCTGTTGCCGAAAAGGGGTTGACGCTGGAAGTACAGCAGCAGCTGGGCGACGGTGTGGTGCGTACCATTGCCATGGGCTCTTCAGATGGCTTGCGCCGCGGCATGGATGTGATGAATACCGGCAATCCGATTTCGGTACCCGTTGGCCACGGCACGCTGGGCCGCATCATGGACGTGCTGGGCCGCCCGATCGACGAGCGTGGCGATATCCAGTGCGATGAGCGTCGCTCAATCCACCAGAAAGCACCCAAGTTTGACGAATTGTCACCCTCCGTTGACCTGCTGGAAACCGGCATCAAGGTGATCGACCTGGTATGCCCGTTCGCCAAGGGCGGCAAGGTCGGCCTGTTCGGCGGTGCCGGCGTGGGCAAGACCGTGAACATGCTGGAACTCATCAACAATATCGCCAAGGAACACAGCGGTCTGTCAGTGTTCGCCGGCGTGGGTGAGCGTACCCGCGAGGGCAACGACTTCTACCATGAAATGTCCGAAGCCGGTGTTATCAAGCTGGACAACCTGTCCGAATCCAAGGTTGCGATGGTGTTCGGCCAGATGAACGAGCCTCCCGGCAACCGTTTGCGTGTGGCAC
>CAZMSI010000077.1:0-8324 GCA_964568895.1 uncultured Sideroxydans sp.
TCCATTATCTCCGGCAAGTCCTCGCTCGGCGTGCGCGCGGAAATGATCAGGCCGGCCTGCTCCAGCGCCGGCACGTAATGATTGTTGACCTCATAGCGGTGGCGGTGGCGCTCGTTGACTTCCGCGCCGTAAATGCGCGCAGCAAGCGTGCCGGGCTTGATCGGGCAGCGCTGCGAACCAAGACGCATGGTGCCGCCAAGATCGGAATCCTCGCTGCGCGTCTCGATCTTGCCGTCACGATCCAGCCACTCGTTAATCAACGCCACCACCGGACGCTCGGTTTCCAGATTGAATTCGGTGCTGTTGGCATCCGCCATGCCCGCCACGTGGCGCGCGAATTCAATCACTGCCAATTGCATGCCGAGACAGATGCCGAGATAGGGCACACTGTTCTCACGCGCATAACGAATTGCCGCAATCTTGCCTTCCGTGCCGCGCTTGCCAAAACCGCCCGGCACCAGAATCGCATCGAAATGACTCAGGACATTCGTGCCTGCATTTTCGATATCTTCCGAATCGATAAACTCGATGTTTACCCTGGTCGAGGTATGAATGCCGGCATGACGCAAAGCCTCGATCAACGATTTGTAGGATTCGGTCAGATCGACATACTTGCCGACCATGCCGATGTTGATTTCATGCTCGGGATTTTCCTGCGCAACAACAAGCTTCCGCCATACCGACAAATCCGCAGGTGCAACGTTCAGCGCCAGCTCCTCGCAAATAATTCGATCCAGCCCCTGCTCGTGCAGCAATTGCGGGATCTTGTAGATACTATCGACATCCCACATCGAAATCACGCTTTCTTCACGCACATTGGCGAACAGCGAAATCTTTGCACGCTCATCATCCGGGATACGCCGGTCGGCACGGCACAGCAATGCCGTGGGGAAAATACCGATTTCGCGCAGCTTCTGCACACTATGCTGCGTCGGCTTGGTCTTCAGTTCGCCTGCCGTAGCGATGTAGGGAACCAAAGTCAGGTGTACGTAGGCCACCTGATTGCGTCCCAGGCGCAGTCCCATCTGGCGCGCAGCCTCGAGAAAAGGCAGGGACTCGATATCGCCCACCGTACCGCCTATCTCCACGATCGCCACATCCGCCTTGCCGTCATGCGAAGCTGCCGCCCCGCGTTCGACGAATACCTGGATTTCATTGGTAATATGCGGGATCACCTGTACCGTTTTGCCCAGATACTCACCGCGCCGTTCCTTGCGGATCACGCTCTCATATATCTGACCGGTAGTAAAGTTGTTGGCCTTGCGCATCTTGGCCGAGATGAAGCGCTCATAATGGCCCAAATCCAGGTCGGTTTCCGCACCATCTTCGGTCACGAATACCTCTCCATGCTGAAACGGGCTCATCGTTCCCGGATCGACGTTGATGTAGGGATCCAGCTTGAGCATTGTGACCTTCAGGCCGCGCGATTCCAGAATGGCGGCAAGAGATGCGGCGGCAATGCCCTTGCCTAGCGAGGACACCACACCACCGGTGATGAAAATATACTTGGTCATGGCGCGCAATGATACCGTAAATCGGGTGCTCCCTCAAAAATAACGGGGAATAACAAGCAACAAAAATGCCTGAAACGAAGCTTGCCACCTGCCGGAGCTGGTTTTTATGCCAAGAGGACGTGGCCTCGCCTGGTTTTAGGCTATTAGTATTTGTAGTATTTGCCTGATTTTAGGCTGTAAGGTATCTACTCACTTGGGGTCGATTCACTGCTCCATGTGGTTCAGGGGTATTTTTATTCATTCCCCCTCCCGGGCAGGCTACGGCACCGCGCACGAGTTTCCAAAACATTTTATAATTTACTGCTGGGAAAAGAACCAATTGAGAACTCATCAACATTCGCCATGTTTACCTAATTCACCTAACCCAGGATGGTACTTTGAAGCCAAGCAGAAATGACCCATGTCCTTGTGGAAGCGGGAAAAAATACAAACGTTGTTGTGGTGTTCTTCTAGACCAGGCCCCCGCAAAAACTGTAATGCCTGCACAATCCGAGCGCGCCCGGCTCGTCTCCCTGTTTAATGCTGAAGCCTATGTTGAACTGGAAGCCCAGGTACACATGATGCTTTCCCAGTATCCGGAGTCCGGATTTCTATGGAAAGTGCTCGGCGCGACCCTCCAGGCCCTGGGGAAAGAGCCCTTGCCGGCAATGATAAAAGCGGCAGAACTTTTGCCGGATGATGCCGAGGCCCACAACAATTTGGGGAATCTCCTGCTGATGCGGGGACAATTCGAGGATGCTGCGACCAGCTTGCGCAAGGTAGTAGCAATCAGGCCCGATTTCGCAGACGTGCATAATCGTCTGGGCGCTGTCCTGCGGATACTCAGGCAATTCGAAGAAGCCGTATCAAGCTGCCGCCGAGCGCTGAAAATCAAACCAGATTTTGCCGAGGCACACAATAACCTTGGTGCAGCGCTGCAAGAACTCGGAAGGCTTGAAGAAGCAATGACAAGTTATCGCCGTGCAATAGCGATCAATCCCGGCTACTCATCGGCGCATAACAATTTTGGCATTGTCTTGTATAAGCTCGGGCAACTTGATGACGCAGTAACCTGCTTTCGCAAGGCCCTGGAGTTCAATCCGGATTTCGCTGACGCACTTAATAACCTCGGACTGACATTGCAAGCCCTTGGTCAAGCCGATGATGCTATAGCCAGCCTCCGCCAGGCACTGAAAATAGACCCAAATTACGTCGATGCCCTCAACAATCTGGGGAACGCATTAAAAAACCTTGGTCAGCTCGATGAGGCTATTACCTGCTGGCAGCAGGTGCTGAAGCTCAATCCGGAAGATATTGAAGCACGCATAAATCTTGTAAAAGCCGGAAAAGTCAGGGCTGGCGACGAAAATTTTTCGGCGCTTGCTGCTTTGCATGAGTCATCTCAAACCGGTGATTCCCTGTTATCGGACGAGGACGCGATTTCCCTGAATTTCGCCTTGGGGAAATGTTATGAGGATACCGGCAATTACGCAAAAGCCTTTTCGCACTTCTCTCATGGCTGTCGCCTGAAGCGCGCTTCATGCACATATGATGCAGGCGAAACCACGCAGCTTATCGACCAGATGATGCGCATTTTTGATGCAGAGGCCATAGAAAGGTTGCGTGGCGGTGGAGACAACTCACATCTGCCGATTTTTGTATTGGGCATGCCCCGATCCGGCACCACCTTGGTCGAGCAGATCATATCCAGTCATCGGGAAGTGCATGGTGCAGGCGAGTTACCGGACATGATGGAAATCATGCACAACGACATTGCAGATACTCACTTTCCGGATAATCTGCAATTGATCGATCAGCCACTACTTTCAGCATGGGGCGCGGAATACGTAACCAGACTGAAACGCCACGCACC
The DNA here is from genome assembly GCA_964568895.1 of uncultured Sideroxydans sp. Taxonomy (GTDB): domain Bacteria; phylum Pseudomonadota; class Gammaproteobacteria; order Burkholderiales; family Gallionellaceae; genus RI-121. The sequence continues at coordinate 3,367 of CAZMSI010000077.1, forward strand.
GGATATGCAGAGGATAACCGACAAGGCGCCAATCAATTTTCTTGCCATTGGGCTGATTTATCTGATGTTGCCCAATGCCAGAATCGTTCATGTGAGCCGCAATCCGGTAGACACCTGCCTTTCCTGCTTTACCAAACAGTTCACCCTTGGACAGGAACACACTTATGACCTTGCCGAGCTGGGACAGTATTACAGAGACTACTTCCGCCTGATGGAGCATTGGAGAACAGTGCTTCCGGAAGGGAGCTTCCTTGATGTGCAGTATGAAGATGTTATTGCGGAAACAGAAATGCAATCACGCCGCATTATCGAGTATTGCGGACTCGAATGGGATGAGGCTTGCCTCGAATTTTATAAAAACAAGCGCATGGTGATGACTGCCAGCGATGTCCAGGTCCGGCAGCCGATTTACAACACCTCGGTAGAACGCTGGAAAAAATACGAAAAATTTCTTTCCCCGCTGTTAAGTGCGTTAGGAGAGCTGGCACACGGATGAGCAGGAACTCCCCGAACAAGAGCCGGAACGGTTTGAGAAAATGAAGGCTATGATCCTGCAATAAAGGCAATGGGCCAGATCAGAATGGTCTGGCCCATTGTATTTGGCGCACCCGAAGAGATTCGAACTCCTGCCCCCGTCGTTCACATGGGCACCCCGCAAGCTATTAATTTTATATATAAACAATCACTTACAGCGCTTGCCATTTTTAATTTCAACCCTATCCAACCTCAGTTTCCTTGTGCCCAATTTTATTTTAGACACAAGGGAACTATATTAGCCACCACTTATCTTATGTTCAGATAGCGCAAGCTATCTCACGTTTCTCCTCCCTGAACGTGAAGTCTTAACTCCCCCTATTGTTGAGACTTTTTTTGCCCCTATTCCGTAAGGTTTAGGGGCATTTTTTATCTTTGGGCATCTGGCAGACTATGTGAACCGTCGTCAGGCGCTTCGTGACGGTTCGGTGACACCAAAAGAAAAAGGGCCAAGCATTTCTGCCTAACCCTTTGAATATCTGGCGCGCCCGAAGAGATTCGAACTCCTGACCCCTTGGTTCGTAGCCAAGTACTCTATCCAGCTGAGCTACGGGCGCATGGTTTTAAAATCATCCCCACGGGGTATCCCCCGTGGGCGAGGGCGCGATTATACAGATAGTCATCAAAATTTCCAAGGCAAGTCTGGCCACGAATACCGGCAATGCTCTGCAATACGAGATAATGATACCTACAGCGTTGCAGCATATCGGCGGATATCCTCGGCCATCTCATACCCGGTCTGATATCGACTTTCCAGATCTTTCGCAAGTGCGCGGTCAAGAATGGCACATATACCGGCAGGCAAATCAGGCCTGAAGGATAAAATATCAATATGAGCTTCCTTGACAATACGGCACATGATATTGAACTCGGAGTTGTCTTCGAATGGCAAGCGACCGCTCAGCAACTGGTAGAAAGTGGTACCGAGGGAAAAGATGTCCGACTGCCCTTCGATCTGTTTCCCCATCACCTGCTCCGGGGACATGTAGGGAGCCGAACCCAGCACCAGGCCGACTCGGGTCGCAGAAAGATTGGTTAGCCGCGAAATGCCGAAATCCGCCACCTTGACCATGTTGCGCTCTGCGTCAAACATGATGTTGGCAGGCTTGACATCGCGGTGGACAATGTCCTGCTCATGCGCGTAGCCCAGTGCATCCGCAACACGAGCCATGATATCCAGGATTTGCGGGACAGGCATCAGCCTGCCCTCCTTGCAGAACTCCTCAAGCTCGGCCCCCGTCAGCAACTCCATCGCAATGTAGGCCAGTCCATTCTCTTCGCCAACATCGTAAATGGTAACGATACCGGGATGATCGAGCCAGGTGAGTATCCTCGCTTCGCGCATGAAGCGCGCTCCGGCGTCTTCCTGATCGTTCTGATTAAACTCATTCGCAATGGTCATGGTCTTGATCGCAACCTCGCGTCCGCTCACGGTATCCCTGCCGAGAAAGACAATGCCCATTGCCCCCCGGCCAAGTTCCCTTTCCACTTCGAATGTGCCCAGCACCTTTTTGGAAGTTTCCGGCCTGGATTTGCTTGCCGAAGCGCCATCAGTCTGTTTTTTCTTCAAGAACCCAAAGCCAAACATGACACCCCCTGATTTTCTTTCCTGATTATCAAACTCACTCTGCGGGCCTGCGCACGACAAGAAGCGTACAGTCATCATCCAGAATGTCGCTTCCGGTAAAGTCGATGACATGGTGGTGAATCGATTCAAGCATCTCGTCCAGGGATGCACTATCTGCCATTTCCTCCACCAGGTGGACCAGACGCTCCTCGGTGAACTCCTCACCCGATGGAAGCTGCGCCTCGGTAACGCCATCCGTAAAACAGACCAGCATATCTCCAGGGTTGAGCTGAAGTTCCATAGAGGAATATGCCTGGCCGGGAATTGCACCAACCAGCGCACCCTTTGGGATCGGCAGAAGCGAAACCTTTCCGCCGCTAAGGACGATCGGGGCACAATGACCGCCGTTGGAATATACCAATCTCCATGTTTTGACGTTCAGAAAAGCACAGAACAGCGTGACGAACAGGTTGGTATCGTTTCCTTCGCACAACTGGTCGTTAAGCCTCGTGATCAATTCGTCCGGCTGCATCGTGTTCATTGCAGTAATGTGCATCAGTCCAATCGATCGCGCCATGAACAGGGCAGCCGGGATGCCATGGCCGGACACGTCACCGATGCAGATGAACAGATGGTCATTGTCGATAAAGAATGCATCGAACAAATCACCGCCAACCTCCGAGGTGGGCTCCATGATTGCGGAAATTTCCATGTCGTCACGATCGGGAAACATCGGGCGCTGCAAGGGAAGCATGCTGGCCTGAAGCTGCCGTGCAACCTCGAGTTCCTTGCGCAAATGCTCCAGTTCCAGCTGTTTGCGCTGTTTTTCCAGGACCGTCTCATTGGTACGGCGCATCCGCTCGGTAAGAGTGATGAGCAGATTGCGCGCAATCCCCGGAATGAGCAGCAATCTGTTCCAGAACATCTCCGGGGTAAGCTTTAATATGCGCACATCGTCCACAGCAAGAACAAGTGCCGAAACCGGCTTTCCATCAATGGCGGAAAGCTCACCGATACACTCGCCCGGACCGATCTGGATTGCGTTTTCCGGATTCAGGTTATTATCAAGATAGGCAGCAAGATGACCGGAAAGCAGAACAAATACGCTCTTGTTTGCATCGCCCGGTCTTAGCAAAGGGGTGCCCGCCGACAACAGGAGTACCTCGCTATCCGTTATGAATGCATCGATTGCCTTCTCATCGGCATCCCGAAACAGCGGAAGCCAGTTCAAACCGCGATTGCGACGCCCGCTCTGCGCAGACCTTCGGTCTACCGCCACCTTAACATTCGAGCTCCGCCGGTCCGATTTGCGACCAAAATGCTGCACTTGTATAGCATGATCCTCGGCATGATTATCGGGGGGCTCCCAGCGCACCGTAAAGGACAAATGATTGTGGTCGTCACGATAGCTGTAATGGAGGTCATCCGCAAAGCTACGCATGAGATGGATGCCAAGTCCGCCCGGTACTGCTTCGTCAAGCGACTGCGGCTGGGCTTTGGGTGCAACGGTAAGCGGATTGAACGCCGTGCCCGCATCAACAACCGTAACCGTTGCCTCGCACTGCGGGGATAGTCGCCTGAAATCAAAATGGACATTAATCGGCATGGCAATTGCCCGGGGGCCTCCGTGATCGAGCACGTTGGCCAATGCCTCATTCAGGAACAGGTCGAGACTGTCAAACTGCTCGGCTGGAACTCCATGACTTTCCCCGTGCTTGACGAGCCACTGAGAAGCCTGGCGTAAAATATGAAAGCCTTGGGATGCGAGGAGTTCCAGGCAGGGTTCAGCAAGTGCGGAAGACATTCAGTTCTGGCTGATCAGTTCAGCAATGCCTTTTCGGCATCGGAGAAACTCGTGAATACAGGCAGTAAGGTATCAATACCAACAGACTGAAGCGTCTTGGACACCAGCGAATCGCTATCGCCTGTCACCAACGCCATGCTCCCTCCCTGGGCCTGCACGGCTTTCGCATTCAGAATCAATGTACGAATACCCATCGAGCAGATCAGCACGGCAGAAGTCAGGTCAACTATTACGCGCCGTTCCCCGGCAGATGACAACAATGAACCAAACTGCTCAGCGATTTCCTCGACCCCTTGAAAGTCAAGGCGCCCGGAGAGGACGATGCGGCGTAATTCTGTATTCAGATCTTCATAGGAAATAGCCATTTTTGCTCACCTTCTAATATGCCAAGCGATCAATGCACAAAAATGAGAACCCTGTCACGAAACTCATGTCGGCTGTCCGCATAATGCCTTTTCTGCCTCCTGAAAATCCTTGAAGGTCTGTAGCAATGCGTCGATTCCGACGGCATCCAGTGTTTTATAAACAGAGTGATTGTCACCCACCACCACTGCCATGCGACCGCCGAGTTTGTGCAGGGCTTTTGCATTTGAAATGAGTGCGCGAATACCTATAGAAGCAAGAAAAGTAACGGCAGTGAAGTCGACAATGACGCGACGTTTGGATGTGGCAGCGAATTCCGTAAATTGTGCTGCAATCTCTTCTGTGCCTAGTATGTCAAGACGTCCAGACAGGAAAACACGGCGCAAATCCTCGCTGATGTCCTCATATGAAACAGCCATATCGCCCCCTTAAGGTTCCAAGCTGTCACAAAGTCTGTGACATAAAACAATCCGAGTCCCTAATATACCCGCAACAGGAAGTGTTATTTCACTTTTTATATTTTAAATATTTTTCTGATTCATCAGGAATTCCATGAGAACGCAATATACAAAATGCCATGTAAAAAAGCAAAACGCCACGGATGTGGCGCGTTTGCTTGCACTCTGGCGGAGAGAGAGGGATTCGAACCCTCGATACAAGTTTTAGCTCGTATGCGCCCTTAGCAGGGGC